>NZ_VHTC01000015.1:0-84994 GCF_013048685.1 Vibrio sp. A8-1 | reverse complement strand
GCCTGCCGCCAGCGTTCAATCTGAGCCATGATCAAACTCTTCAATTTAAGTTCTTTTTGGCTCAATGAATACTGACTCTAAATTACCTAGCTCCTATAAATAGAAGCGTAATTCAAAGCTATTATCGCTCCAACAGAACGATAATGAATTGACTGTGCCGATAGTGCTAAAAGCGCTATCAATTTGGTCACTCAGTTCATTGAAACCGAAGTGCTTATTGCTAAGCATTTTGATTATCATCAACGAGTGCCCACACAGATTGATTGGTTTAAATTGTTAAAGAACGCTTCATAGTTAACTTAGTCAACTCGGAAGAGGCAGCTATTTTAGCGAGATAAACTTTCGTGTCAAACACTTTTTTTCATTTATCTTTTCAAGGTAAAAACCTTTTTAAAACAACTTACTGACTGGCTTAATAATTTAAGCTTTACCTTGTCAGCGAGGCGGAATTATAGAGATCAACATCACATTGGCAAGCACTTTTTTGAACTTTTTTGCCAATCAATAAACAAGCGTACAAAAACAAAGCAAACAGAACAAAACCAACCATATTTCGTTACATCTGATTAAACTGATTAGCGAAATTAGTCACCTTTTGCCAATTTGTGTACTCCACCTCTTTCGTAGTATCCGTTTCTCCACCAGTTAAACTCATAATAAAGCGAATCATCATCTTATCGAACAGACCATAACGCGGATAATATAAAGCACCAGCAAAAACACCGATCAAACTCGGCTTCCAAGGCGATTTTTTTAAGAAGGTTTGAATATAAACACTCCCTTCAGGAGTATCTTTACCTTGTTGTTCTTTGCGAGCCGTAAGATTAACGCAAAAAAAAGCGCACTTGTTTTGCTGTAAATAACTCTGGTTCGCTGCTATGAATGAATAAAGCTGAGGATTCAATCGACCATAACGAATGGATGCGCCAATAAGAACTTTATCGTAAGTTGATAAGTCTTCTGCAGTGTAGTCTTGTAAGTCCTGAATCTCACATTGGCTACCAACAAGCTTATTAGCGATAAACTGGATGATTTTCTTAGTTTGTCCTTCACGGGACGAATATAACATCAATATTTTCACGAAATCCCCTTAGCTACGCCAAAAAGTAGGCGTGAGTAAAATAAGTAATGTGAATATCTCTAGTCGACCAAATAGCATAGATACGATCAGAATCCATTTAGCCGCATCGTTAATATCCGCAAAATGAGACGCAACCTCGCCAAGTCCTGGACCAAGATTATTTAACGTCGCGGCTACCGCAGAAAAGGCGGTTAATTCATCGATTCCAGTAAAGATTAACGCCAACATACAGACCACAAATACTAAAGCGTACGCAGAAAAAAAACCCCAAACGGCATCAACAACCCGTTGTGGTAGAGCGCTATCACCTAACTTGATCGGATAAATAGCCCTTGGGTGCACCAAACGCTTCATTTCACGTGCACCTTGTAATGTTAATAAGAACACTCGGATCACTTTCATCCCGCCGCCTGTCGAACCAGCGCAGCCACCGATAAAAGAAGAAAATAATAATAAAACCGGTAAAAAGAGCGGCCACTCAGAAAAACCCGTCGTCGTAAAGCCAGCGGTAGTGGATATAGAAACCGTTTGAAACAGCGTTTGATCAAAAGCATGGTATAGCGAGTCATAACTATGATGCTTAAGAATGACCAGAAAACAGATGATAAATAAAATCACTTGGATCAGGATAAAAGCTCGAAACTCCCTATCAGCCCAATAATATTTAGGATGAACGCCTCCTGTAGCAAAGGCGGCATAGTGAAGAGTAAAGTTACAAGCAGAAATGAGTAAGAAAATTACGGTGATCAGATTAATCGCATAACTGTCAAAGTATCCGATACTCGCATCATGGGTTGAAAAACCACCAATCGCAATGGTTGAGAAGCTATGACATATTGCATCAAACAGCGTCATACCAGCAAACCAATACGCTGCCGCGCAAGCAATAGTTAGGCTTAAATAGATATACCATAAGGCTTTCGCCGTTTCAGCTATTCGGGGGGTAACTTTATTGTCTTTAACTGGGCCAGGAATTTCTGCACGATAGAGCTGCATTCCCCCAATCCCCAACACTGGTAAGATAGCCACAGCGAGAACGATGATCCCCATTCCACCAAACCATTGTAAAAACTGACGATAAAAAAGAATCGCTTTAGGCAAATCGTCAAGGCCAACAATCACCGTTGCTCCCGTGGTCGTTAAGGCAGAGAACGATTCAAAAAAGGCATCGGTTACAGACACATTTGGGTTGTCCGCTAATAAAAACGGCAGTGCTCCAGCACTACCAATAACGGTCCAGAATAAAACAACAATCAAAAATCCATCTCGTGCTTTTAACTCATGGCGATGGTGGCGATTAGGCAGCCATAGCAAGCTCCCTAAAATAAAAAGCACGAAAAAAGTAGAGACAAAAGGCACCCCGGCACCATCACCATAGATTAAGGCAACAGAAGCCGGTATCAACATAGACACACTAAACAAAGCGAGCAATAGCCCGACGATTCGAATAATTGAACGAAATTGCATAAAAAATGACGAAGCTCTGCTTCTGACTTCCTAAGTATGTTCTATGTGAGTAACAAGAATTTTAGCACCACTCTTGTTAATAATATTTTGTGTAAAATCATTCAGATTACCCCAAGGTAACTCCATGATAATCTGAACATTATCATGGTACTGAGCTTCAACCTGTTTGGCTTCATACTCATTCATGATCGATTGAGCTAAGGCAATAAAACTGTAGTCTAACGTTAGCAATACTTTTGTGGTGATTTTTTTCTCATTTATTTGAAGCTGCTTAAGCGCTTGCTGTACCCCGCCACCGTAGGCTTTTACTAACCCTCCTGTACCAAGCAAAATACCACCATAATAACGTGTGACGACAGCGGTAATTTCTCCAATTCCAGAACCTGATAATTGTGCAAGCATCGGCTTACCCGCCGTACCAGAAGGTTCACCATCATCACTAAAGCCCCATAACGTTGAGTTTTCAGGCCGTCCTGCGATAAATGCTGAGCAATGATGTCGCGCATCGGGATGCTGTTGCTTAATAGAAGCAATAAATGCCTTAGCTTCTTCAACTCCAGAGGTATGAGTAAGATAAGTAAGAAAGCGGCTTTTTTTTATCTCTTCCTCAAACAAGCAGGCCTCTGCTGGAATAGGATAAGACTGAACGTTCATAACTCAATAGTCGATCGTAAAAAGGTGACTTAGTGTATCACGAACGTAACAAAAGTCGGCTCGGATTGGTAACAAGCGCATAATGTTAAACACTTGTTTAAAAAATGTATTGAAATTAATCTATCTCCCGTTCAAACTGAAAAAACTGGTCAAACCAGAACATTAATACCACAACACTCTCACACGCAATCGCCGGATTGTATGTCACGGAGATAGACAATGATTTACCAAGCCAAAACCCTACAGGTAAAGGAATTGCAAGATGGTATCGCAGAGCTGAACTTTTGCTCTCCTGAATCCGTCAATAAACTTGATCTAGCAACCCTTACCGCACTTAATGAAGCTCTAGATGCTTTACACCAGCACTCTGGATTAAAAGGACTGATCCTGACTTCAAATAAACCTGCTTTTATCGTCGGTGCTGATATTACTGAGTTTTTAGGTTTATTTGCGATGCCTGATGCTGAGCTTGATCAGTGGTTAGTGTTTGCTAACACTATCTTTAACAAATTAGAAGACCTACCAGTCCCAACCTTATCTGCCTTAACAGGTTTCACTTTAGGTGGTGGCTGTGAGTGTGTACTTGCTACTGACTTTAGAATCGGCGATAAGACAACCAGCATTGGACTACCAGAAACCAAGCTCGGGATCATGCCTGGATTTGGTGGAACCGTTCGCCTACCACGTTTGATTGGCGCTGACAGCGCAATGGAAATCATCACTCAAGGTAAAGCCTGCCGAGCTGAGGAAGCGCTTAAGTTAGGCTTACTTGATGCGATTGTCGACAGCGATAAGCTACTTGAATCCGCACTCAATACCATCACTCAAGCGATTAATGAGAAAATTGACTGGGTAGGACGACGCCAACAAAAAACGTCACCGTTAACCTTAAGCAAAATGGAAAGCATGATGAGCTTTACCATGGCAAAAGGTGTTGTTGCTCAAGTCGCTGGTAAACATTATCCCGCGCCAATGACCGCAGTAGTTACTATTGAACAAGCCGCGCGTAGCTCACGCGATGAAGCACTGGATATTGAACGTCAGCACTTCATCAAATTGGCGAAATCAACCGAAGCTCAAGCGTTAGTGGGGCTCTTTTTAAATGATCAACACATTAAAGGATTAGCGAAACAATCGGCTAAATCAGCCAGCCAAGACACCCAACGTGCAGCTGTATTGGGTGCCGGCATTATGGGAGGCGGTATCGCTTACCAATCTGCCAGTAAAGGTGTGCCAGTCTTGATGAAAGATATCGCTCAGCCTTCACTCGACCTAGGCATGACCGAGGCTTCTAAACTACTCAATAAGCAACTAGAACGCGGTAAAATTGATGGCTTTAAAATGGCGGGCATTCTTGCTTCCATCACCCCAAGCTTACATTATGCGGGTATAGAACAGGCCGATGTGATTGTTGAAGCAGTAGTCGAAAATCCTAAAGTTAAAGCAGCGGTATTGAGTGAAGTTGAAAGCCAAGTTTCGGATAACACGATCATTACGTCCAATACGTCAACTATTCCGATTAATTTGCTCGCCAAATCACTGAAACGCCCAGAAAACTTCTGTGGTATGCACTTTTTTAATCCTGTGCATCGTATGCCATTAGTTGAGATCATTCGTGGCGAGAAAACCTCTGACGATACCATTAATCGCGTTGTCGCTTATGCGGCCAAAATGGGTAAATCGCCAATTGTCGTTAATGATTGTCCGGGCTTTTTCGTTAACCGTGTTCTGTTCCCTTACTTCGGTGGTTTCAGCTTGCTATTACGTGATGGTGCTGATTTCACCCAAATCGATAAAGTTATGGAACGTCAGTTTGGCTGGCCAATGGGACCCGCGTATTTACTCGACGTGGTTGGTCTTGATACCGCCCATCACGCACAAGCGGTCATGGCAGAAGGTTTTCCTGAACGAATGGGTAAACAAGGCCGTGATGCGATCGATGTTCTTTATGAAGCCAATAAATATGGCCAAAAAAATGGTCATGGCTTCTATAGCTACTCGATAGATAAAAAAGGCAAACCGAAGAAAAACTTCTCGGATGAAATTTTACCTCTTCTTGCTGACGTCTGTGCCAACCCACAGCCTTTTGAAGCTCAAACGATCATTGAACGCATGATGATTCCGATGATCAACGAAGTCGTGCTATGTCTAGAAGAGGGAATTATTGCTTCTCCTCAAGAAGCCGATATGGCCTTGGTCTACGGTTTAGGATTCCCTCCATTCCGTGGTGGGGTTTTCCGCTACCTCGATACCATCGGTTTAGAGCAATACATTGCGATGGCCAGACAGCATCAGCATTTAGGCGCGATGTATCACCTACCACAACTGTTACTGGATATGGCAGAAAAAGGGCAGCGCTTTTACCCCATCCCTGCTCCGGCTTCTTTATAAACAGTGATTTGGAAAAGGAATAACAAAATGAATACTGTAGTGATTGTTGATTGCCTTCGTACGCCAATGGGACGTTCGAAAGGCGGAGCATTTCGCCACCAGCGCGCTGAAGATCTCTCGGCTCATCTGATGAAGGGAATATTGGCTCGTAACCCACAAGTCAATCCGCAAGAGATCGAAGACATTTATTGGGGCTGTGTACAACAAACCTTAGAACAAGGGTTTAATGTCGCTCGTAATGCCGCCTTACTTGCTGGCCTACCGATAGATATTGGCGCGGTTACCGTCAACCGTTTATGCGGTTCATCGATGCAAGCTTTACACGACGCAGCACGAGCAATTATGGTTGGTGATGCGGAGATCTGTTTGGTTGGTGGTGTTGAGCATATGGGTCATGTACCGATGAATCATGGTGTTGACTTCCACCCTGGTTTATCAAAGAACGTAGCCAAAGCCGCCGGTATGATGGGCTTAACCGCAGAAATGCTTGGCAAGCTGCATGGCATAAGCCGTGAGCAACAAGATGCTTTCGCGGCTCGTTCTCATCAACGCGCTCAAGCCGCAACCGTCGAAGGCCGTTTTAAAAATGAGATTTTACCAACCGAAGGTCATAGCGCAGATGGAACCTTATTTACGCTAGATTATGATGAAGTCATCCGCCCAGAAACGACGGTTGAAGGTTTAGCAGAACTGCGTCCAGTTTTTGATCCCGCCAATGGAACTGTGACTGCTGGCTCTTCATCTGCTCTTTCTGATGGCGCATCGGCTATGCTGATCATGAGTGAAGCCAAAGCTAAAGCCTTAGGACTGACCATTCGCGCTAAAGTCAAATCAATGGCGATTGCCGGTTGCGACCCATCGATTATGGGTTATGGACCAGTACCCGCGACCAAAAAAGCGCTGCAACGCGCTGGACTAACAATGGCTGATATCGATCTCGTCGAGTTAAATGAAGCCTTTGCCGCCCAATCTCTGCCTTGTGCGAAAGATCTTGGTTTGATGGATTTAGTCGATGAGAAAGTCAACTTAAACGGTGGTGCGATTGCTTTAGGCCATCCTTTAGGCTGTTCAGGAACCCGTATTTCGACGACATTGATCAACCTCATGGAAGAGAAAGATGCTAAATATGGTCTGGCTACGATGTGTATTGGCCTAGGTCAAGGTATAGCAACGATTTTTGAACGTCCATAACACGTTGATTTATGTTTGAAGAGCCAGTTTAATCACTGGCTCTTCTTTTTTAAGCGTCAGTTTTTAACCAATCGCGATGTAACTGCTCACTATCACCTAAATAATCTACCATCCATTCAATTAATTGATGGTTCTCATCTTTACGCCACACTAAGCAACATTGACTTAATGGCTTATTATCAGGGAGATCTTTAGCAATTAACTGACCAGAAGACAGCAAAGGTTGAGCCATATGACTGGGCATAAAACCTACCCCTAATCCTTTTTTTAAACACTCCTTCGCACTATACCAATTGGGTAGTAAAAGACGTCGCTGCTTTGGATAATGCCCTGTATGACGCTTAGGTAATAGACTGGAAGTATCATCCAAACAAATCGCAGGATATTGGCTCACCAGTTCTTCAGTTAACATATCGACATCTGCACAAGGATGATCTGGGGATAGCACGAACACCCAATCTAATAATCCCATATCGCGCACTTCAAAATCCCCACCAACAGGTATTGCGGAGGTCGCCCCAATCACAATATCTGCCCGGCCTTGAGAAATCGCCTCCCACGATCCATTAAACACTTCCATATTGATTTGTAGCTCGGCAAATTCAAACGTTTGATAAAAGTTCTCAACCATAGGTTTGATGCAATCAAGCTTGACGACATTATCTAGCGTCAATTTAAGGGTTTTTTGCCATCCGTGTGCTGCTCTTCTGGTTTGAGATTTAATCTCTTCCATTTGCCGCAACAAATGGCGAGCTTCGACCATAAAAAGCTCACCAGCACTGGTTAATTCCACTTTTCGCGGTAAACGACGAAATAAAATCACCCCCAACTCCGTTTCGACTTGACGAACCCCATAGCTGATCGCCGAGGGAACTTTATGCAAGACCTCTGCTGCCGCAGTAAAACTGCCTAATCTGGCAACGGTATCAAGCATTTCCAGAGATGATTTAGAGAACATAGCCAACCCACCAATCAATTTTTTTGAACGATAACCAATAAATTTCGCGTTTCATTTAATACAAAATAATCAATACAATAAATAACCATAGAGAACATAGCTATCAATAGCAAACAACAAGAAAAAATGAATTAATTTTTTTGATAGGAATAAAAATGAAAGTCTCACCTTTACAACTGTTTTACTTATCAGCGCTATCGATGCTCGGCTTTATTGCTACCGATATGTATTTACCTGCCTTTAAAATCATGGAACATGATTTTTCGACAGGTCCAGAGCAGATCGCGCTGTCTTTGACGGTATTTTTAATGGGGATGGCGATAGGCCAACTTTTATGGGGCTTAGCCTCCGATAAGTTTGGACATCGTAATACCTTAATTGTCGGACTGGTGATTTTTACCATTGCTTCTTGCGGCTTAGCTTATAGCGAAGAAGTATGGCAATTGCTGAGTTTACGTTTTGTCCAAGCGATTGGGGTTTGTGCACCAGCGGTTATTTGGCAAGCGATGGTGATTAAGCGTTACCCGAGTCAAGTTAGCCAACAACTTTTTGCAACGATAATGCCACTAGTCGCATTATCCCCTGCGCTGGCACCACAATTGGGAGTGCTGCTCGCCAATACCTTCGGCTGGCATAGTATTTTCTTTACGCTCACTCTGATGGGGGTTGCTCTGGTTATCTGTACGGGTTTACAAGACAACGTCAAAGGTGATCCGAAAACAACATCGATTGCCGAAGATATCAAATATCTTTTCCAAAGTCGGGCTTATATCGGTAATGTGATGATGTTTGCTTGTGCTTCTGCGGCTTTTTTTGCCTATCTAACCGGAATGCCAGAAATCATGGCACAGCTAGGTTATGAAGCCAAAGACATTGGGATGAGCTTTATCCCACAAACCATCGCGTTCATGGTTGGGGGTTATATTGGTAAAAAATCGGTCAACAAATATGGGGATGAGAAAGTCCTTAAGCAACTACTCGCCCTATTTACCTTATCATCGGTACTGATATTTGTTGCATCGCAGTGGACACTCACCTCTATTTGGCCAATCTTAGCGCCTTTCTGTTTGATCGCTGTAGCGAATGGTGCACTTTACCCAATAGTAGTTAATCGTGCACTATCGAGCGCAAAACATAGCCCAGCTACTGCCGCGGGTATGCAAAATAGCCTGCAAATTTGTGCCGCAAGTTTAGCTAGCGCTTTAGTCGCTACATTAGCAAGTCAAGCTCAAGTGGTTACTGGCGTCGCAATTATTATTTGTATGTTTGGTCTTTGGGTCGGATACATCATTGCTAACCGACACTTAAGCCAACAGTTTACCACGCCGGATAACTCTCGCGTTGTGCGCGATAAATAGCGACGTAAACGAAGTGCAAAAACACCATCGCCCGCATGATGCGGGCGATGGTGTTTAGAACACGGTTTATTTTTTCACAGGCCGTGACCACCCAGAAATTTTCTTTTCTTTAGCGCGAGTAATCACTAACTCACCAGCGGCCACAGGCTTAGTCAGCGTGGTTCCCGCACCAACCGTTGCTCCATCCGCTATCGTAACCGGTGCAATCAATTGGCTATCTGAACCGATAAATACGTCATTGCCAATAATCGTTTTATGTTTATTAGCCCCATCGTAATTACAAGTAATTACTCCTGCCCCAATATTAACCCGCTGCCCAACCTCGGCATCCCCTAGGTAAGTAAGATGATTGGCCTTTGAGCCTTCACCCAAGCGAGCATTTTTCATCTCGACGAAGTTACCGACATGGGCATCATCACGCAGTTCAGCGCCGGGGCGTAAACGGCTGAATGGACCGACGGTACAATCTTCACCGACCGTTGCCCCTTCAATAATGCTATAGGGACGAATTACTGTATTATCATCAATCTCACAATCAATAAGGATTGAACCGGCACCAATCACAACGTTATTGCCTATCGATACCTGACCTTCGATCACGACATTAACATCAATTTCGACATCAACCCCACATTGCAACTCACCGCGCAGATCAAATCGTGCAGGATCGCGCAATATCACGCCTTGCTCAAGCAACTTATTAGCTTGGCGAGCTTGGAAAGCACGCTCTAAACGAGCAAGTTGAATGCGATCATTGACACCTTCCACTTCAATTGAACTGACTGGATGCACCGCTTCAACCGCCCGCCCTTCATCATGAGCAGCGGCAATCACATCCGTTAAATAATACTCACCCTGAGCGTTATTCTTATTAAGCCCTTTTAACCAGCGTTTTAAATCTCCACCAGTGGCAACCATAACACCCGTGTTGATCTCTTTAATTTGTTTTTGCTCTTCGCTGGCATCTTTCTGCTCAACAATCGCCACCACTGGGCCGTTCTTACGGACAATACGTCCATAGCCCGTTGGGTTATCGAGAACCACCGTCAACAGCGCAATACCACCCGTTGGTTGAGCTTCAAGTAAGCTTTCTATGGTTTGCTCCGAGATCAATGGAACATCACCATACAAAACCAAGATTTTCTCATCGTCTCTAAACTGATCCGACGCCTGATCCACCGCGTGTCCAGTGCCGAGTTGCTCTGCTTGCAAAACCCAGTTAACGGGCTCCTCGGCCAGAACGTGTTGCATTTGCTCTCCACCATGCCCATACACCAAATGGATATTATGTGCTCCAAGATTATGGCAGGTGCTAATCACATGTTTGACCATGGGCTTTCCTGCCAAAGTGTGCAGCACTTTAGGAATATGGGAGTGCATACGGGTGCCTTTGCCTGCAGCAAGGATCACAGCGCTAAATTTCATCGGATACCTATGACGTTATATAAAATATGGCTCGCATTTTAGCGGGTAACACGAGACGTGTTAATTTTCTAGTGCAAGTTTTTGATAAAAAACCAGTAAAAATCCGCCTTCTTAGAAGGAGGCTTTGGTTTACAGCCCCCTGAAAGGGGGCATACTCGCGCTGTTAGTTCATCTTCAACTCTAACAGCGCCTCATATTCTTGATCTTTCTTGTCTTGGTGTCTGACGTACCGTCTGATGATTTCTTCATTTACGCCAACCGTATCAACAAAGTAACCTCTTGCCCAAAAATGATTCCCCCAGAGCTTCTTTCTTATGTGAGGGAATTTGTTAAACAACCGAATTGCCGAACGTCCTTTCAACACTCCCATCAACGTGGAGATAGAAACTTTTGGTGGTACTATCACAACCAGATGAACATGATCCGGCTGAACATTTAGTTCCAAAACCTCACAATCTTTCATATTGCATAAAATATAGATTGAGCGATAAAGCTCCTTACCTACATTACCTTTCAGGATCTTGAATCTGTATTTCGGCGTCCAAACTATGTGGTATTTACAACGCCAATGGACATGTGATGAACTTCTGTAATCGCCCATGTTTTTTGTTTCCTCTTACTTATGGTGAATAAGAGGTTTACTTCTAACATGGGCACTTCTTCGGGCAATAGCCCCAAGGTTCAATCACCACCGCCCAAGGCGGTGGTTTAGGGATGACAACAAAAAGGCGACCAGAAGGTCGCCTTTTATGATTACGTACTGAAAAGAGATCAGCGACGCTTTCTTATTAGATCAATGACTCGTAACTGAGCAATCGCTTTAGCCAGTTCACTCGATGCCTGCGCAAAGTTCACATCACCATGATTGTCATTTAGCAACTCTTCTGCTGAGCGTTTCGCTTCAGCCGCTTTTGCTTCATCAAGCTCTTCAGCACGAATCGCAGTATCTGCTAAAATCGTTACATCATTCGGTTGAACTTCGAGTATGCCACCAGAAAGATAAATAATTTCTTCTTTACCTTTTATGGTCACAATACGCACCATCCCCGGTCTGATGTAAGTCAGTAAAGGGACGTGTCCTGCTAAAACGCCTAAATCTCCGCTTTCACCCGAGACTTGAATAGACCGCGCCCAACCGGAAAAAATCCGCTTTTCAGCACTGACTACATCTAAGTTAAAGGTTACTGATGCTGTCATAAAGCCTCCTTGGAGATTTGAGCGTTATAGCTTCTTGGCATTCTCAAGTGCATCGTCAATCGTACCGCAGTACATGAACGCTTGCTCTGGAATGTCATCATAATCGCCAGCTAATAAACCTTTAAAGCCACGCAACGTCTCTTTCAGCGATACGTAAACACCTGGGTCACCAGTAAAGACTTCCGCTACGTGATAAGGCTGAGTTAAGAAACGCTCAATCTTACGCGCGCGAGCAACCACTTGCTTATCAGATTCAGACAACTCGTCCATACCCAAAATCGCAATGATATCTTTAAGTTCTTTATAGCGCTGTAGCGTTGACTGAACACCACGAGCGACATCGTAATGCTCTTGGCCAACCACCAATGGATCCAACTGACGAGACGTTGAATCAAGCGGGTCAATCGCAGGGTAAAGACCCATTGCCGCGATGTTACGGTTAAGTACTACCGTTGCATCCAAGTGAGCAAACGTCGTCGCTGGTGACGGGTCAGTTAAGTCATCCGCAGGTACATAAACCGCTTGTACTGAAGTGATAGAACCCGTCTTCGTTGACGTGATACGCTCTTGCAGTACACCCATCTCTTCAGCAAGCGTTGGTTGATAACCTACCGCAGAAGGCATACGACCAAGCAGTGCCGACACTTCTGTTCCCGCCAGGGTATAACGATAAATGTTATCGATAAACAGCAATACGTCACGACCTTCATCACGGAATTTCTCCGCCATGGTCAAGCCAGTCAAAGCAACACGTAGACGGTTACCTGGTGGCTCGTTCATCTGGCCATAAACCATCGCTACTTTTGATTCTTCTGGCTTTTCGATGTTAACAACACCCGCTTCCTGCATTTCATGGTAGAAATCGTTACCCTCACGAGTACGCTCTCCCACCCCAGCAAATACAGAAAGACCTGAGTGTTGTAGTGCGATGTTATTGATAAGCTCCATCATGTTAACGGTCTTACCTACACCAGCACCACCAAAGAGACCGATTTTACCGCCTTTAGCAAACGGACAAATCAAATCAATTACTTTTACACCAGTTTCAAGTAGCTCTGTCGAGTTAGATTGCTCTTCATAACTTGGCGCTAAACGGTGAATAGAGTAAGTCTCTTCTGCACCAATTTCTCCGCGCTCGTCAATCGCATCACCGAGTACGTTCATGATACGACCAAGGGTTTTAACCCCTACTGGTACTGATATTGGACCGCCAGTATTTTCAACTGTCATTCCACGACGTAAACCATCTGAGCTGCCCATTACAATACAGCGAATGATACCACCGCCTAACTGTTGTTGAACCTCAAGAACAAGACGCTCTTTTGAGTCTTGAACGTTAAGTGCATCATAAACGCTAGGCACTGAGCTCTGTGGAAACTCTACGTCGACTACCGCACCGATGATCTGTACGATCTTACCTGTAGCCATCGTTAATCCTCTAGTCTGTTAATTACCTTTGTTAAACCGCTGCTGCGCCGCTAACAATCTCTGACAATTCTTGGGTGATGGCTGCTTGGCGAGCCTTGTTATACACCAGTTGTAAATCATCAATCAGATTACCTGCGTTATCCGATGCTGCTCTCATCGCAACCATTCGGGCAGACATTTCACACGCTAAGTTTTCCACTACGGATTGATATACTTGTGCTTCGATATAACGAGTCATCAAAGTATTCAGTAGTTTGTTCTGATCAGATTCAAACATGTAACTCCAAGCATGCTTGCGACCTGAATCATCTTCTTGCGCTTTCGGCAAAGGTAACAATTGTTCCATCTTTGGTTGTTGAGTCATCGAGTTAACAAACTCGTTGTACACTAGGAACAAACGATCGATTTCACCTTCTTTGTACTTAGTCAGCATAACGCTGATAGAACCGATCAAATCATCTAATTGTGGCTCATCACCGATACCGGTTTTCTGAGCGACAATTTTTGCCCCTATGCCTCGGAAATAAGAACTACCTTTACTTCCAATCATCGCGATTTCAATCGCAGTGCCACGGCTAGAATATTCATTCATATGCGCAACGGCTTTTTTAAACATATTAATGTTTAAACCACCACACAAACCGCGATCGGTGGATACGACGATATACCCAACACGTTTAGCTTCACGTTCTTCTAAGTAAGGATGAGTAAACTCCAAAGTACCGTTTGCTAAATGACCAATGACTTTACGAATTGTTTTTGAATATGGACGAGGCCCTTCCATCGCATCTTGAGTTCGACGCATTTTAGAAGCCGCAACCATTTCCATTGCTTTAGTAATTTTTTGAGTGCTTTTGACACTCCCAATCTTACTGCGAATCTCTTTTGTATTGGCCATCGTTACTCTCCGTTAATTACAATGTGGCTTGTAATTACCAAGTCTGAGTTGCTTTAAAATCTTCCACTAACTTTTTCAACTTAGCTTCAATTTCATCGTTGTAAGCACCCGTCTTGTCAATTTCCGTTTTTAAATCGGCATATTGAGAATGAGCATACGACAGAAGTGCAGATTCAAAATCCAACACTTTATTCAATTCGACATCGCTTAAGTAACCGCGCTCAGCAGCAAAAATAACCAACGCCTGATCAAAAACTGACATTGGTGCATACTGCTTTTGCTTCATCAATTCAGTCACTTTTTGACCATGGTTAAGCTGACGTTTCGTCGCCTCATCCAGATCAGAAGCAAACTGAGCAAATGCCGCAAGTTCACGATAAGCCGCCAGAGCAGTACGGATACCACCAGAGAGCTTTTTGATGATTTTTGTCTGTGCAGCACCACCTACCCGAGATACAGAGATACCGGGATCGACCGCAGGACGAACACCAGCATTAAATAACTCAGTTTGTAGGAAGATCTGACCATCGGTAATCGAAATTACGTTGGTTGGTACGAAAGCAGAAACGTCACCGGCTTGGGTTTCAATGATCGGTAATGCCGTTAAAGAACCGGTTTTACCTTTCACTTCACCGTTAGTGAAACGTTCTACATACACTTCACTCACACGAGCCGCACGCTCTAAGAGACGAGAGTGGAGGTAAAAAACGTCACCAGGGAAAGCTTCACGACCCGGTGGACGACGCAACAATAGCGAGATTTGACGATACGCCACCGCTTGCTTTGATAAGTCATCATAAACAATCAGCGCATCTTCACCACGGTCACGGAAGTATTCACCCATGGCACAGCCAGAATAAGGCGCTAGATATTGTAGTGCTGCTGATTCAGAAGCAGAAGCGACCACAACGATGGTGTTTTTCAATGCACCATGCTCTTCCAGTTTACGTACAACGTTAGCAATGGTTGACGCTTTTTGGCCAATCGCTACGTAGATAGAATAGATACCTGAATCTTTCTGGTTAATGATCGCATCAATCGCCAAAGCGGTTTTACCCGTCTGACGGTCACCGATAATCAGCTCACGCTGACCACGACCGATAGGAATCATCGCATCAACAGATTTATAACCCGTTTGTACAGGCTGATCGACCGATTTACGATCAATAACCCCAGGGGCAATCACTTCTACTGGAGAAGTTAATTTTGCTTCAATCGGACCTTTACCATCAATTGGCACACCTAACGTGTTCACCACTCGACCCAAAAGCTCTGGACCTACTGGGACTTCAAGAATACGCCCAGTACTGGTCACTTTCATACCCTCACTGAGATCAGTGTAAGGGCCCATGACAACAGCACCTACCGAATCACGTTCAAGGTTAAGTGCGAGAGCAAAATTGCCGCCCGGCAGTTCAATCATTTCACCTTGCATCACGTCCGCTAGGCCGTGAATACGGATGATACCATCGCTTACTGATACGATAGTACCTTCATTGCGAGCATCAGAAACAACGTTGAAACCTTCAATTCGCTTTCTGATGATTTCGCTGATTTCCGTGGAATTAAGTTGCATTGCTCCAATTCCCCTAATTAAGACTTCATCACGTCTTTCAGACGATTAATACGACCCAGTAACGAGTTATCAAGGATATTATCCTCTACTCGAATAACGGCTCCGCCAATAAGATTGCTGTCAATTTGGCAATTCAGCTTTACTTTACAGTCATAGCGTTTTTCTAAGTTACTGGTTAAAGTTTCAACCTGTTCATCGCTTAACTCATAAGAGCTCACCACTTGAACTTCTTTAGTACCAGAAGATTCTGTAGCAAACTTTTGAAACTGCTGACATATATCACCGAGCGCCGCTATGCGACGATTTTCCATCAACACCAATAAAAAATTAAGCATGGGTTGATCAAACTGCTCACCCGCAACATCAGCGTACACCTGCAACAATTGTTGTGATTGTAAGCTAAAAGCGGCCGATGATAATTCAGGCACCAACGACATTGTTTTTGCCAATTCGAGCATAGCTGACCACTGTTCAACCATACTGTGTTCACTGGCATAACTGAATGCAGCCTTAGCGTATGGACGAGCAATCGTTGTCAAATCCGACATACAAATGCACTCCTTTATAGCTTCGCAGAAATACTATCAAGTATGTCTTGGTTAGCTGCCTTATCGACAGTTCGTTGAACAATCTTCTCAGCGGCAAGTAAAGCAAGAGTAGACACTTCTTTTTGTAGCTCATTACGAGCTCGCAAAATTTGCGCTTCTAGTTCTGCTTGGCCTTGAGCCAAGATATGCTCACGCTCGTGCGCTGCTTCTTGACGAGCTTCGTCTAAAATTTGAGCTTTGCGTTTGTTCGCTTGCTCAATAATGACTAGCGCCTCTTTTTTAGCAATTTTAAGCTGGTCTGCAGCATTGCTTTTAGCCAGATTAAGGGCTTTATCAGCACGCTCAGCAGAAGCTAAACCATCAGCGATCGTTTTCTGACGCTCTTCTATGGCACTCATCAAAGGAGGCCATACATACTTCATGCAGAACCAAACAAAGATTAAAAATGCGATGGTTTGGCCCAACAGAGTTGCATTGATATTCACACTAACTCTCCTTTATTTTGCTTCTGTTTACCCAATCATCTGTGCGTTTGGGTGACACAAAAAGGACAAGTTATGCAAACAGCATGTACATAGAGATACCAACACCAATCATAGGTACCGCATCAAGCAGACCAGCAATAATAAACATGTTAGTTTGTAGTACAGGGGCCATTTCTGGTTGACGAGCAACAGATTCAAGGAATTTACCACCAAGGATAGCAAAGCCAAAAGCAGTCGCTAGAGCACACATACCTAGTAGTAGAGCAACAACGAAATAAGTTTCCATAATAAAAGTCTCCAGTTTTCTTGGGTTGTTTAAATTAAGAGTTTAATGAGAGTCATTACTTGCCATGCTGAGATAAACTATCGTCAACATCATAAAAATAAAGGCTTGCAGAGTAATAACCAGTACATGGAAGATGGCCCAAATGACATGCGCGACAACGCCTAAGCCACCGAGTACGAAACCAGCACCGTAAGTGATTGCGATCAAAACAAAGATCAGCTCACCCGCGTACATGTTACCGTACAGACGTAGCGAAAGGGATACCGGTTTTGCCAAAAATGACACCGTCTCAAGAACTAAGTTGAAAGGAATCAACGCCCAATGGTTAATTGGATGTAGGGTAAATGCCTTAACAAACCCCTTAAATCCTTGGTATTTGATGTAATAAGCAATTACCAATATCATGACCCCAATAGCCATTGCCAAGGTGATATTCAAGTTAACCGTAGGGAGAATCTTGAAATATTCGACACCAGCCAATGTCATTGCTGTAGGGACATAATCCACTGGCACTAAGTCCATTAAGTTCATCAAGAAAATCCAGACGAAAATGGTTAATGCTAATGGTGCGACCAACTTATCCTTGCCATGAAAAGTTCCTTTGACTAAGCCGTCAACCTGCTCAACGAGCATTTCAACAAAGCATTGCCATTTACCAGGAACTCCCGTGGTTGCATTTTTCCCAACACGATAAAACAACCACAAAAACAGCACGCCTAGACCCACTGAGAACAATAACGCATCCCAGTTTAACGTCCAAAATCCAGCATCCGCACAGCCGTAGTTTGTGGTGATGTTGCCATCAACCAAACAAACTTGAGCGCTTGTGAGGTGGTGCTGAATATATTCCTTCGGAGTATCAGCCATGGTGGTTCCCATTTTTTGCGGTAAGTAGTATAGGTGCAAACCAAAACATCAAGATGGTCAGTTTATAACCTGACATCATGGCACCAGGATGATGCACATCAGTGAGATTAAAAATCAGCACAAACATGATAACGGTTAACACCAGCTTTAAAGCCCACCCCATCATAATAAACCCGAGCATAACCGTACCGTCAGCATCTGGTTTTGGGAGAAAGGCAAACAGTGTATAGACATAGTTACCGATGAGGGCAATCGCTCCACCTTTTAAGATAAAACGCGCTTCATCGGGTCCCCAGTACATATACGTCACGCCTCCGATCAGCAACAAAAAAACCAGCTGAAGGTGAACAACTCGAAATGCCGCCTTAGCTTGCTGACTCTGTGTTGCTATAAACATCAAAAGCACCTGTTTTCTGTATTATTCGCCAAGTTACAGTACGTTAATAAAACATTGCAACTCGGTGAAAAAAGCTTCGAAATTATATATAGGTATCGTAAAAACTCAACTGAAAGCGGGTGAGCCAAGCCGCAGAAAATATATTCTATGACCGATTTTTATGATGCAATCGTATCTAATTGTTTCAATAGCTCGATCAATTGTTCTTGATTTGTAAAATCAATGGTTAAACGTCCTTTGCCATTGACTTGTAACTTTACCGCCATCTTTTTTTGTAATCGCTCAGCCAGTGCAGATAACTGCTGCTCAACCTCCGTAGCCAAGACGGGTGAAACAGGAGCCGAAGGAGCCTCACTAGACCAACGTTTAACTAAAGATTCAGCCTGACGTACCGTTAGTTGCTTGTCGACCATTACTTGTGCACAAGGCTGCTGTTGATCTACAGGTAAAACCAGTAGGCTACGAGCATGGCCCATTTCCAGTTGTTTACTTTCAACGAGACGCTTAACGGCATCATCCAACTGATTTAAACGCAGTAAGTTACTTACTGTGGTGCGCGATTTGCCGATCACATCCGCTACTTGCTGATGGGTTAACTTAAATTCATCTTGTAATCGTTCTAGTGCCTGAGCTTCTTCGATCGCATTAAGATCTTCACGCTGGATATTTTCGATCAACGCCATCGCGATCGCGGCACGATCATCGACCCGCTTGATCAAGCAAGGCACTTGTTTTAAACCCGCCTGCTTAGCGGCACGCCAACGGCGCTCACCCGCGATGATCTCAAAACCACCAAACTCAAGCGGCCTAACCACGATGGGTTGAATAATGCCTTGTGACTGAATAGAAAGAGCAAGCTCTTCCAGTGCTTCTGATGACATATCCTTACGAGGCTGATAAATGCCTGGTTTCAGGCTAGTAATCGATAACTCGATTAACTCACCATCGGTTGACATCGCTTGGCTGTGTGAAGCGGTTTGTTGCTTTTCCCTCGCCATAGAGCTGGTTGCCAGTAAAGCATCTAAGCCTTTTCCTAAACCACGTTTCGACATCTCAGAGCGTTCCTTTTCGGTATTATGCAGGGATTTCTTCGCGACGCAGCATTTCGCCCGCTAAAGCGAGGTAAGCTTTAGAACCCGCGGAATGCTTATCATAATACATGGCTGGTTTACCATGACTTGGGGCTTCAGCGAGCCGAACGTTACGTGGAATAACCGTGCGATACACTTTATTGCCAAAATGCTTTTTCAGTTGATCAGACACTTCATTCGCGAGTCGATTACGTGGATCATACATGGTTCGTAATAATCCTTCGATCTTTAGATTCTCATTGACGACGGCGGCAAGTTTACTGATGGTGTCCATCAAAGCCGTTAACCCTTCTAACGCAAAATACTCACACTGCATGGGCACCAACACCGAATCGGCGGCAGCCATCGCATTGATTGTAAGTAGGTTTAAAGAAGGGGGGCAATCAATAAAGATGAAATCATAGTTATCGCGAACTAATGCCAACGCATTTTTCAAACGTACTTCTCGAGCAAACACTTCCATCAGCTTAATTTCGGCCGCGGTGACATCGCCATTCGCGGCAATCAAATCATAGTAACCCGACGTTTTTCTACACACCACTTGTTCAAATGGTGCTTCTTCGACAAGTAATTCATAAGCGGTGGCATCGACTTGGTATTTATCCACGCCACTGGCCATCGTTGCGTTGCCTTGCGGGTCAAGATCAACCACCAAAACTTTACGTTTTGTGGCCGCCATTGAAGCCGCTAAATTAATGCACGTTGTTGTTTTACCTACGCCACCTTTCTGGTTGGCGATCGCTACGATTTTGCCCACGGTATGCCTCGCTATTATCCCTTGCGCGATAAGATTACAAGATGACGCTCACCTTCCAACTCCGGAACTTTCAAAGCTTTGATGTCGATCACACTGCACCATTCAGGAAGAGAGTTTAGCTCTTCTTGCGGACGTTGCCCCTTTAAGGCTAAAAACATCCCCTGTTTAGCACAAGGTAAGTGATGACACCACTCTACCATATCTAACATGGAAGCAAAGGCACGACTGAGTACGCCATCAAAACCGTGCTCTGGCTTAAACTCTTCTACTCGACTTTGCAGTGCGGTGACATTATCGATTCTCAGCTCATGCAAAACTTGCTTAATAAATCGGATCCGCTTGCCTAAGCTATCGAGTAACACAAACTGTCTATCTGGGTTCATGATCGCCAAAGGAATTCCAGGCAATCCAGGCCCCGTACCTACATCAATAAAGCGTTGCCCCTGTAAATACGGGCTGACCACAATACTATCGAGAATATGCTTAACCAACATTTCCTGTGGATCGCGTACAGAAGTTAGATTATACGCTTTATTCCACTTATTGAGTAACTCTACGTAACCGACCAGTTGCTCACGCTGCTGATCGGAAACGACCAAATCCGTTTGTGCAATCAATGCATCGAGTTTACTTCGTAATGGGTTCATTACGCAGCCTCTCCTTTTTTCAAGAGACCTTGCTTTTTCAGGTGTACTAATAAAATCGAGATAGCGGCAGGAGTTATCCCCGAGATACGCGATGCAATCCCTAATGTTTCTGGCTTCGCCGCGTTTAATTTAAGTACAACTTCATTCGATAAGCCTTTGACTTGCTTATAATCTAAATCTGCAGGCAATTTGGTATGCTCATAGCGCAATGATTTTTCTATTTCATCTCGCTGACGCTGAATATAACCTTCGTATTTAACTTGAATCTCAACTTGTTCCGCCGCTTCACTATCTTCAATCGCTGGAGAAAACGTCGCGATAGACGTCACCTGTTGATAGCTCATTTCTGGACGACGCAACAAATCTTCCCCATTGGCTTCTCGCGAAATAGGGGTTTTCAATAATGCGTTCAACGCCTCAGCATCTGTAGACGTTGGATTAATCCAGGTTTCTTTTAAACGCTGGCGTTCTTGCTGCATATGCTCGACTTTTTGATTAAAACGAGCCCAACGTTGTTCACAAACTAAACCCAGTTGATAAGCTTTTTCTGTGAGACGGAGATCGGCGTTATCTTCGCGCAGCAACAAACGGTATTCAGCGCGAGAAGTGAACATACGATAAGGTTCTTTGGTGCCCATGGTTGAAAGATCATCGATCAATACGCCCATATAAGCTTGATCGCGGCGCGGGCTCCAACCTTCTTTATCTTGGCTATACAAGCTGGCATTCAAACCTGCCATCAAGCCTTGAGCGGCCGCTTCTTCATAGCCGGTGGTACCATTGATTTGTCCAGCAAAGAACAGGCCGTTAATAAACTTGGTCTCGTAAGTCTGTTTTAGATCTCTTGGGTCAAAGAAGTCATATTCAATCGCATAACCAGGTCGAACAATATGCGCATTTTCGAAGCCCTGCATCGAGCGCACAATTTGTACTTGGACATCAAACGGCAAACTGGTCGAGATACCATTAGGGTAAAGCTCGGTTGTTGTTAGTCCTTCAGGCTCAATAAAAATTTGGTGGCTGTTCTTATCTGCAAAGCGCATCACTTTATCTTCAATGGATGGGCAATAACGCGGACCAATCCCTTCGATAACTCCGGCATACATCGGGCTACGATCCAAGTTATTACGAATCACATCATGGGTTTTTTCATTAGTGTGGGTAATAAAACAAGGAATTTGACGTGGATGTTGCTCACGATTACCCATGAATGAAAAAACTGGCGTTGGATTATCGCCGTGTTGTGCTTCTAGCTGGGAGAAATCAACACTACGTGCATCAATTCGTGGCGGAGTACCCGTTTTTAAACGATCGACACGGAATGGCAGTTCACGTAAACGATGAGCCAAAGCGATCGAAGGAGGATCCCCAGCTCGACCGCCTGAAAAGTTTTCTAATCCTATGTGGATCTTGCCACCAAGGAAAGTCCCTACCGTCAATACCACCGATTTAGCGTGAAACTTAAGGCCCATTTGCGTGACAACACCACGCACATGATCTTGTTCAACGATCAAGTCGTCGGCTGCCTGCTGAAACAGGGTTAAATTCGGCGTATTTTCTAATGCATGACGAACATAAGCTTTATAAAGTGCACGATCTGCCTGAGCTCGAGTTGCACGAACCGCTGGACCTTTAGAAGCATTTAAAGTTCTAAATTGAATACCTGCATGGTCAATGGCTTGTGCCATTAAACCACCCATCGCATCCACTTCTTTGACTAAATGGCCTTTACCAATTCCGCCGATCGCGGGATTGCAGGACATCTGGCCTAAAGTATCGATATTATGAGTCAGAAGTAACGTACGCTGTCCTGTACGAGCGGCTGCGAGTGCGGCTTCCGTTCCTGCGTGACCGCCACCAACCACAATGACGTCAAATGTTTCGTGATAAAGCATGAACGACCTCAGGTATTTATTGAGATAGGGATAAACAAAAGAGACGTATTCTACCTTCTTTCCTAAGCAGAGAAAATCGGTTTTCGAGTTTTTTACTTCACGCGTTATTTAATAATATAAAGAAAGATCTATAGAGAGATCTTTTATTAGATCTATTATTACGCAAGATGATCTCTGTGGATAAGCGGGAAATGATCAACAAGATCATGATCATGTTAGCGATCAGATCATGTGTTCAGACACTGATCAAATCGCGTATTAGCTGGGATCAAAAAAAGGTTTTATGCACAGGCATAAAAAAGATCTTCAGTTTAAAAAGAATAACTATAGGTTAATCACCGTATAAAGACATACTTATCCACAAGTGTTCGGAGAGTCAACCAAGTGAATAGGGATAAAAAGTGATGGGTATGAAGAGTGAAAAACGTAAAAAAGCGGCCGAAGCCGCTTTTTTGTTGTTTCTGAGAGTAGGGATTACTGATTTTCTAATAGATGATGCTGATTAATGGCAATCTTACGCGGTTGCATAGCTTGTGGTATTTCTCGTTCTAAGTCGATATGCAATAAACCGTTTTCAAGCCCTGCTCCCATCACTTTTACGTAGTCCGCTAATTGGAATTTACGTTCAAAATTACGTTCAGCAATACCTTGATAGATATAGTTGCGGTTGTCTTCTTGCTGACGCTCACCGCGAACAATTAAGGTATTTTCTTGTTGAGTAATATCGAGTTCTTGCTCGGCAAAGCCAGCAACCGCCATTGTGATACGGTATTTATTGTCTTCTTGTTGCTCGATATTGTAAGGAGGATAACCCCCTTGAGTATTTTTGTTACTGTTTGCTTCCATCATATTTAATAGACGGTCAAAGCCAATCGCGTTGCGGTATAAAGGAGTAAAATCGACAGTTCTCATAATGCTATCCTCTTAGTAAGCAATAGTCTTAACGAGTTTCGTTAAGGATGAGGCTTATTGTTAACAACTAAGCTCATCAAGATTAATGTTGATGGACGGGCTTACCTCAGTGAGCGTAACGCCAATCCAAGTTGAGGCCCTTGCGGCATCCTCTTCACTACTTTATATAAGGTCAGTCGTTGGACTTTCAAGAGTCGCGTATCGATTTTTTTTAAAAAAAAGCCTAATCGGATGATTAGGCTCAGGGAGAATCGATTAGCTAAGAAAACGTTACTTGGCGCGACTTTTACGTGCTTTTTCTACTCCGTTTTCTGAGGCTTTTTCTTGTTTCAATTTACGCTTTTCCTTTAAGCTTAATTGAGGTTTCTTCAGGTCTTTTTTACTCATGAGTGAGATCTCCTTCATTTACTGACAAAGTAAACAACCACATGGTACAGATGTACGTCGAGGTTGGTATGACTGACGGGTAACTTGGGTGATAACAAAAGAGTGTCGTTGGCCGAGCAGTAGCAGACTAATCACTTCTTGCTCAGTTCGGCCAAACAGTGCGGCTCCTAAGTAGGAATCGACCGCAATATAGCCCACGGTATGATCACAACGATGATCTGCAACCAGCTTGATTTTAAAAGGACTGTTAGTGGCTACATCCAATAGGTGTACGGTATCACCTAAGCGAATGCTGGTGGCTCGAGGGCAATGCGGGGTATTTTGCTGCTCTTGTCGCTCGAACAATTGAATGAGGAGCAAAGGGGATTGGTAGGTGATAAACCCACTGGTTAGCCACCACATGCGTAGCGTTTGTAGCCATGATCGATAAAAGCGGTAAAGCATAGTGATTTCTCCTCACTCCTGATAACAAGACAGCCGTTAAGTGTCTCCCGAGAGCAAGTTTGCTCTCGGTCTAAACCAGAAATGCCATCACTATTCCTCCTGCAAACGTTGTGTGATTCCCTGTCACGGCTAGTGACGATTGGGCTATATCATGAAGTCTGTTGACTATAGCGAGTTAAAAAAAGAAAGCAAAAGTGCTCGACCAGAGAAAATGGCGTTTTTAGTCATTAAAGGACAGAAAATGGTAAGGGTAAGATTGATACTAGGACTAAAGGCCAGTTTTATCGAAATAAGAGAATAAAATGGTTATTTTCGCTGTTTATATAAACAAAAACGCAGTGCCGAAGCACTGCGTGAGAGAACACGATGTTATGAAAAACTACACATCTAAGTTTGCTACTCTTAATGCGTTGTTCTCAATAAAGGCCCGACGAGGTTCTACTTGATCGCCCATCAATGTGGTAAATAGTTCATCAGCACCGACGGCATCTTCAATGGTGACTTGCATCATGCGACGTGACTCAGGATCCATGGTGGTTTCCCAAAGTTGATCTGGGTTCATTTCTCCCAAACCTTTATAACGTTGGATTGCTAAACCACGACGTGATTCTTTAATGAGCCAGTCAAGGGCGGCGGTGAAACTGGAAACCACTTGGGTACGCTCGCCACGTTGAATGTATGCCCCCTCTTCTAGAAGCCCATCGAGCGAGTCAAAAAGATCCGCTAATCGGTTGTATTCTTTAGAATTAAGTAGATCAACACTGAGTAGGTAATCGTACGTAACTCCATGGGTACGGACGATAATTTTCGGTGAATAAACACCGAGCTCTGGATTATGCTCAATCGCAAAGTGATACTGACTTGCACCGACTTCTTTGGCGTTCAATTGAGTGACCAAACGTTCGGTCCATGCTTCTACCGCACTGCTATCTTGGCATTGTTGCTCGGTTAAACGTGGCATATAGGTAAATTCATTGAGCATCGCCAGTGGATAACGGCGGCTCATTCTTTCCACTAATTTCATCGCTGCATTGTATTGCAGCACCAGTTTCTCGAGTGGTTCACCCGCTAACGCTGGCGCATCGGCATTCACATGCAAAGAGGCATTATCGAGCGCTAAAGCAATTTGATATTGCGTCATGGCATCTTCATCTTTGATGTACTGCTCTTGTTTGCCTTTTTTGACTTTATACAGTGGTGGCTGAGCAATATAGATGTAGCCACGTTCGATCAATTCTGGCATTTGACGATAGAAGAAGGTCAATAATAGTGTTCGGATGTGCGAACCATCGACGTCAGCATCGGTCATGATGATGATATTATGATAACGCAGTTTGTCTGGGTTGTATTCATCGCGGCCAATACCACAGCCCAGTGCGGTGATCAGCGTCGCCACCTCTTGTGACGAGAGCATTTTATCAAAACGCGCTTTTTCTACGTTAAGGATTTTACCTTTGAGCGGCAAAATGGCTTGATTCTTACGGTTGCGTCCCTGCTTTGCAGAGCCGCCCGCTGAATCTCCCTCGACAATATACAGTTCAGACAGTGCTGGATCTTTCTCTTGGCAATCAGCAAGTTTGCCTGGCAAGCCTGCAAGGTCGAGTGCGCCTTTACGACGCGTCATTTCACGCGCTTTACGTGCCGCTTCGCGAGCTCGAGCGGCATCAATAATTTTACTGCACACCATTTTCGCTTCAGAAGGATGCTCTGCTAAAAACTCATTGAGCTTTTCACCCATCGCTGACTCAACCGCTGCCTTCACTTCAGAAGAGACCAATTTGTCTTTGGTTTGGCTGGAGAACTTAGGATCGGGAACTTTAACAGAAACGACCGCTGTTAAGCCTTCACGAGCATCATCGCCAGAGGTCGCGGTTTTGGCTTTTTTGCTGTAGCCTTCTTTTTCCATATAGGTGTTAAGCGTTCGAGTCAGTGCAGCACGGAATCCGGCTAAGTGAGTCCCGCCATCACGCTGTGGAATATTATTGGTAAAGCAGTAGATGTTTTCTTGGAAACCATCATTCCATTGCATAGCGACTTCAACGCTGGTGCCATCTTCACGGTCATGATTGAAGTGGAATACTTTGTCATGAATAGGCGTTTTATTGCGATTGAGGTGGGTAACGAACGCTCGAATTCCCCCTTCATACATAAAGTGATCGTGTTTATCCGCTTCACGCTCATCTTGTAGACGAATAGAGACACCTGAGTTTAAAAAAGACAGCTCACGCAGGCGTTTAGCTAGAATCTCATAATGGAATTCAATGTTGGTAAACGTCTCGGCACTTGGCCAAAAGCGCAGTGTAGTACCAGTACGTTCGGTATCACCAACCACCGCTAAGGGGGCTTGAGGTACGCCATGACGATAGGTTTGAGTGTGAACTTTGCCACCACGATAAATGGTTAACACGACTTTTTCAGATAACGCGTTGACGACAGAAACCCCAACGCCGTGCAAGCCACCGGATACTTTGTAGGAGTTATCATCAAACTTACCCCCAGCGTGCAATACGGTCATGATAACTTCTGCAGCAGAGACGTTTTCTTCGGTATGTAATTCCGTTGGGATACCACGGCCATCATCGCTGACCGATACCGAATTATCTTCATGAATTGTCACGACGATATCTTTACAGTGACCCGCTAACGCTTCATCTATTGAGTTATCCACCACCTCAAAAACCATGTGGTGAAGACCGGTGCCATCATCGGTGTCGCCGATGTACATTCCTGGACGCTTACGTACCGCGTCTAGACCCTTCAGTACCTTAATACTCGATGAATCGTAATTATTCGACATGAGTGACTCTCTCAGTAGTTATCCTTGCTCTATTGTGCCATGTTCGACATGAAACATCTTGCTATTCGGCTCGATCATGTCGGTGACTTGGCTTTCAGTAATAGAACTTACAAAAACTTGAGCCCCCGTCGCTTTTAAGCAGTCTGCTAGACGCTGACGACGTTGGCTATCGAGTTCGGAAGCAAAATCATCAATCAGATAAATGCATTGCTTCCCGGTCAGCTCGGTTAAATGTTGACCTTGTGCTACGCGCAGGGCGCAGACCATCAACTTAAGCTGGCCGCGTGATAGAACATCTTCTACAGGTGTTCCATTCACTTTTATTTTCAAATCCGCTTTGTTTGGACCGCTGAAGGTGTAACCCAACAATTGGTCACGGGCAAAGTTGTTTTGCAATATCTCTTTATAAGGCGTTTGTTTATCCCAACCTCGATAGTAGGTTAAGCTGATCGAAAATTCGGGTAAGAAGCTTTGGCACAATGCTTCGGCGACTTTTTTCATGTGCTCGACATAGATCTGACGCCATTGATCTATTTGCTCGGCAAGCTGAGCTAATTCTTGATCCCAGTAGCTGATCTCGCGATAGCTTTTGGCGGTTTTAAGCAACGCATTACGCTGTTTATTTAAGCGTTTAAATCGTCCCCAAGCATCAAAAAAAGCGGGTTGAGAATGAAAAACCCCCCAATCAATAAAGGCTCGACGCTGTTTCGGTCCATCGGTTAGTAGTTCAAATCCTTCAGGATGAATTAACTGCAATGGTAGGACTTGCGCCAGCTGAGCTAACTTTTGTCCTGATTGACCGCCTATTTTAACCTCTGTTGAGCCATCTCGCTGCTTATTAATGCCAATCGGTAGCTCAAATTGATCCGAGTTCAAAAAACGGCCATGAACAAACAGTTCTGAGCACTCATTTTGGATCACTCTGCCAGTTAATGAGCTCTTAAATGAGCGGCCATGACCCAATAAATAGATAGCTTCTAGTACACTGGTTTTACCGCTGCCATTTGGACCAATAAGAAAATTAAAGCCTGATGACAGGGTCATATCACAGGCTTTAATGTTACGAAACTGCTGAACGACTAAGCGCGTTAATGGCATGCTATGTTCTTTATCTGTCAATTAAAGACGGATTGGCATCACCACATACATGGCACTGTCGTCCTCAACGTTTTCGATTAATGCACTGGCATTCGCATCTGACATTGAGATGCGGACTTGGTCACAGCGCAAGGTATTGAGCACATCAATCACGTAACTGACGTTAAAACCAATCTCAATTGCCTCACCAGTAAAGCTCACATCGAGCATCTCTTCGGCTTCTTCTTGCTCTGGGTTATTGGCGGTAATGCGCATCGTTCCTTCAGCAAGGTTGACGCGCACGCCACGAAACTTTTCATTAGATAAAATCGCCGCGCGCGAGAAAGCTTGGCGTAATTCATCACAGCCAGTGATTAGCGTCTTATTAGTATTTTGCGGTAAAACTCGGCGATAATCAGGGAAACGGCCGTCAACGAGCTTGGATGTAAAGACAAATTGGTTGACTTCTGCACGTAGATTTGACGCACCAATTTGTAACACAACCGGTTGTTCTGGTGCATCAAGTAGTTTTACGAGCTCTAAAATGCCTTTACGAGGGACGATAATTTGTTTGTTTGCCAACGCTTGAGAGACGGTCGTTTGAGCGACAGCCATACGATGGCCATCTGTTGCTACGGCACGTAAGGTCGAAGCATCGATTTCAAACATCATTCCATTCAGATAATAACGCACATCTTGGTTAGCCATAGAAAACTGAGTTTTCTCAATCAGGCCCCGTAATTCGGCTTGAGTGACTGTAATATCGATATCGCTCTGCCAATCTTCAATATTTGGGAAGTCATTGGCTGGTAGGGTTGCCAGTGAAAAACGGCTGCGACCTGAGCGAATCGAAATGCGGTCTCCTTCAAGCAGCACGGTGATCACCGCACTGTCTGGTAAACCTCGACAGATATCCAAAAATTTACGCGCTGGAACGGTAATACTGCCTGCTTCAAAGTCCCCTTCTAGGGTAACTCGACTGATCAATTCCACTTCTAAGTCGGTTGCGGTGATCGATAGTTGGTTATCTTCAATCTTTAATAATAAATGACTTAGAATGGGTAACGCAGCTCGCCCACCTAATGTACCGGAGACCTGTTGCAGGGGTTTAATAAAGTGACTACGTTCAATGGTAAATTTCATAGTGAGATCTTAACCTAACAATATGGAATAAAACGGTACCTAATAAGCGTTCAATATAGCGTAAAAACTTATGAAGAAAGGGTACGAATTAAATTGGAATAATCTTCTTTTATGTCGTGACTTTCTTCACGCAATTGTTCGATTTTTCGGCAAGCATGCAGCACCGTAGTATGGTCTCTACCACCAAATGCATCGCCAATTTCTGGTAGGCTATGGTTGGTCAACTCTTTCGAAAGCGCCATGGCTAGCTGGCGAGGACGAGCCACCGAACGAGAGCGGCGTTTAGATAACAAATCAGCAACTTTGATTTTGTAGTATTCAGCAACGGTTTTTTGAATGTTATCAATCGTGACCAGCTTCTCTTGTAAAGCAAGCAGATCGCGGAGTGCTTCACGAACAAAATCAATCGTGATCGGTCGACCGGTAAAATTGGCATTGGCGATCACTCGGTTAAGTGCTCCTTCCAATTCACGCACATTAGAACGTAAGCGTTTAGCAATAAAGAATGCCACTTCATCAGGAAGATGAATTTGATGATCTTCCGCTTTGGTCATTAATATGGCTACGCGAGTTTCCAATTCCGGAGGCTCAATCGCAACGGTTAATCCCCACCCGAAACGAGACTTCAGACGATCTTCTACCCCGTTGATCTCTTTGGGATAACGATCCGATGTTAAAATGATCTGTTGATTCCCTTCAAGTAATGCGTTGAAGGTGTGGAAAAACTCTTCTTGAGAACGTTCTTTGTTGGCGAAAAATTGAATGTCATCGATCAATAAAGCATCGACGCTACGATAATAACGTTTAAATTCTTCAATCGCGTTATTTTGCAGCGCTTTAACCATATCTTGCACAAAACGCTCAGAGTGCATGTAGACCACTTTCGCATTGGGTTTTTTATCGACAATCGCATTACCCACCGCGTGCAATAGGTGAGTTTTACCTAAGCCGGTTCCCCCATATAAAAACAATGGGTTATAAGCTGCACCTGGGTTATCGGCCACTTGACGCGCGGCGGCAAGACCGAGTTGGTTCGATTTACCTTCAACAAAATTATTAAACTTATGCTTAGGGTTTACATTAGAGCGATGATTGATATCGCTAGCGGCAGAATCGTCATCCCATGTTTTATGAACCGGTCGGCGCTGAGCTAATTGCGCTGGGGCAGAGGATTCGGCAGCAACATCCGCTGCGGTTCGGATGGGGGCGGCTGGAGCGGACGCAATTACTCGTCGACTGCCGACTTCAAACCGTAAACTGGGTGCATTGTGCCCGCAATGTTCTCTAAGTAACCTATTGATATTGTTTATGTATTTATCACGTACCCAATCGAGCACAAAGCGGTTTGGGGCGAACAAAGTGAGAGTATTGTCATTGAGCTCCGCTTGTAACGGACGAACCCACATACTGAATTCTGTGGCTGGTAGCTCTTCTTGAAGCTGTTGCAAACACTGCAACCAAAGCGAAGATGACACGGTTCCCTCACTCTAAAATTAATGGCTAATAAAGAAGGTGATTCTACCTGTTGATAACTTAGATCGCCAGTGATTGATCGATAAACTCTTGAATAAGATCGAACTTATGCACAAGGTTCAGGGGATATTTACGAAGATCCTCACAGGGATCAAGCTAATTACCCCCATTATGATCCACATATACTAAGATCTTGCTAAGTTATCCCCAATAGTGATTTTTACTATCTTATTTTGTATTAATCGCCGATAAGCTATGGTTAACTCGGTATAAGATGTGCATCAGATGAGATATTGATCCGTCGTTGAGTCTGTGGAAAAAGCCAGATTAAGTAAAAAAGCGTGAAGATCGAGCGAGGATCCTTGAGATTTCATTGATACTCCGTATAATCGCCCGACCGGAAAGAATGGGGAGGTAAATGGCTTATTGAAAAATGAGTAACACTTCGCCACCCCAAGTCATTGACACTTTTTGTGACTGTGATTACAATTCCGCCTCTTTGTTGAGAGGCGTCGGCGTCTTTACGAAGACACATATCCCACGCCGGGTTAACTTAAGAACCTAACACTACTGATCAGTAAAGGTAATAATAATGTCTAAACGCACTTTTCAACCTTCAGTTCTAAAGCGCAAGCGTAGCCACGGTTTCCGTGCACGCATGGCGACTGCGAACGGTCGTAAAGTAATCAATGCACGTCGTGCAAAAGGCCGTAAGCGCCTGTCAAAATAATCACTGAATTATTTTGAATACGTACGCGTTCAATCGGGAGTTACGTCTGTTAACTCCCGAGCATTATCAAAAAGTCTTCCAGCAAGCGCATCGTGCTGGCTCTCCTCACTTTACCATCATTGCTCGCGATAATAACCTTTCTCATCCTCGTTTAGGATTAGCTGTCCCAAAGAAGCAAATTAAAACGGCTGTGGGTCGTAATCGCTTTAAACGTATTGCTCGTGAAAGTTTTCGTCTCCATCAACATAAACTTGCTAACAAAGATTTTGTTGTGATCGCGAAGAAAACCGCGCAAGATTTAAGCAATGAAGAACTGTTTACTTTATTCGACAAGTTATGGCATCGCCTATCTCGCCCTTCACGTGGTTGACTATTGGTTTAGTTAAACTTTACCAATGGATCATCAGTCCGCTTATCGGCCCTCGTTGCCGGTTTACGCCGACTTGCTCAAATTATGCGATAGAAGCATTGAGAGCTCACGGTTTTATAAAAGGGTGTTGGTTATCTGGCAAACGTCTATTAAAATGCCACCCTTTGAACGAAGGGGGATATGACCCCATTCCACCAGTCAAAAAACCAGACAGAGACAAATAACGATGGATTCTCAACGTAATATCCTGTTAATTGCTTTGGCGCTTGTTTCTTTTTTACTTTTCCAGCAATGGCAAGCAGCAAAGAACCCAGCCCCACAAGTGATTGAGCAGGCTCAAACCAGCACCACGGCCCCAGCACCTTCATTTGCAGATGAATTTGATCCTGCTCCTGAGCAACATCGTGCTGCTGCACAAACCGTGACGGTCACCACGGATGTTTTGACTCTGTCAATTGATACCGTTGGTGGGGATATTATTCATGCTTTGCTCAATCAGTACGCTGATGAACTTAATTCATCGACGCCATTTACTTTGTTAAGAAATGACCCTAATCACTTGTTTATCGCTCAAAGTGGTTTGATTGGTCCGCAAGGTATCGATTTGAGTAGCAATCATCGTCCGGTTTATCACGTTGATGGTGATCATTTTGCGTTAGCGGATGGTGAGCAGGAATTGCGTATTCCTATGACCTATCAAGCGAATGGCATTGAGTACGTGAAAACCTTCATTGTTAGACGTGGTGATTATGCCGTTGATGTTACGTTTGATGTGATCAACCGTTCTGGTAATAACGCGACGTTAGGTATGTATGCGCATTTGCGTCAAACCTTACTTGATTCAGGCGGCAGTTTAGCGATGCCGACTTATCGTGGTGGCGCTTACTCTACCGAAGATACACGTTATAAAAAATTCAGTTTCAAAGATATGCAAGATCGTAACTTGTCACTACCTTTACCTAATGGTCAGGGATGGGCAGCGATGATCCAGCATTACTTTGCTAGCGCATGGATTCCTCGCAATGAACCTGGTACCAATCTGTATTCTCGTGTGATTGGTAACGTTGGTGATATTGGTGTGCGCATGCCAAACAAAACTATTGCTGATGGTGATGCGACTCAGTTTACGGCGACCTTATGGGTTGGCCCTAAATTGCAAAATGACATGGCCGCTACCGCTCCGAATCTAGATTTAGTGGTCGACTACGGTTGGTTATGGTTTATTGCTAAGCCGCTGCATACTTTGCTGTCATTTATTCAGAGCTTTGTCGGCAACTGGGGTGTTGCGATTATCTGTTTGACCTTTATCGTCCGTGGTGCCATGTACCCACTGACCAAAGCGCAATACACGTCAATGGCCAAAATGCGTATGCTACAGCCTAAGCTGCAAGCGATGCGTGAGCGTATTGGCGATGATCGTCAGCGTATGAGCCAAGAAATGATGGAATTGTACAAGAAAGAGAAAGTTAACCCTCTGGGTGGCTGTCTACCTATCTTGCTACAGATGCCGATCTTCATTGCTTTATACTGGGCATTGATGGAATCAGTTGAACTGCGTCATTCACCATTCTTTGGTTGGATTCATGACTTATCAGCGCAAGACCCATACTACATCTTGCCATTGCTGATGGGTGCCAGTATGTTCCTGATTCAGAAAATGAGTCCGAACACCATTACTGACCCTATGCAGCAGAAGATCATGACCTTCATGCCGGTGATGTTTACCTTCTTCTTCTTGTTCTTCCCATCAGGCTTAGTGCTTTACTGGTTGGTATCGAACATCGTAACGTTAATTCAACAAACGTTGATTTACCGTTCATTAGAGAAGCGCGGTTTGCACTCTAAGTAATAGGCGATTGAGTTAATGAAGGCGACCTTTTGGTCGCCTTTTTGTTCGCTGCTGATTACAATAATCACTCATCGATCGTTAAGTAGGTAATAGTATGACCACCGATACCATTGTCGCGCAAGCTACCGCTCCTGGGCGAGGCGGCGTTGGCATCATTCGTGTTTCTGGCCCACAAGCCGCTTTCGTGGCCAAGCAAGTAACCGGAATGGACCTTAAGCCTCGTTATGCGCAGTATCTGCCTTTTAAAGATGCTGATGGTGCTGAACTAGACCAAGGCATCGCGCTGTATTTTCCAAATCCTCACTCCTTTACCGGTGAAGATGTCCTTGAGCTACAAGGTCATGGCGGACCCGTGGTAATGGACATGTTGATCAAGCGTATCTTAGCGATTCCTGGTCTTCGTCCAGCGCGGCCTGGCGAGTTTTCTGAGCGAGCGTTTTTGAACGATAAGTTAGATTTAACCCAAGCGGAAGCGATTGCGGACTTAATTGACGCCAGCTCAGAGCAGGCGGCAAAATCTGCTCTTCAATCGCTGCAAGGGCAATTTTCTAAACGAATTAATACCTTAGTTGAGTCTTTGATCTACTTACGCATTTACGTTGAAGCGGCAATTGATTTCCCGGAAGAAGAAATTGATTTTCTGGCGGATGGTAAAGTTGCTGCTGATTTACAAGCCATCATTGATAATCTGGCTGCGGTTCGTCAAGAAGCCAACCAAGGCGCGATTATGCGTGAAGGGATGAAGGTAGTGATAGCCGGTCGCCCTAATGCCGGTAAATCGAGCCTGTTAAATGCGTTATCGGGTAAAGACTCGGCGATTGTGACCGACATTGCTGGTACCACGCGTGATGTATTGCGTGAACACATTCATATTGATGGTATGCCGCTGCACATCATTGATACCGCAGGGCTACGAGATGCCTCTGATGAAGTAGAAAAAATTGGTATCGAGCGTGCGTGGGAAGAGATCAAACAAGCTGACCGAGTGCTATTTATGGTCGATGGCACGACGACTGAAGCAACCGATCCAAAGGATATTTGGCCGGACTTTGTTGACCGTCTACCCGATCAAATGGGGATGACGGTGATCCGTAATAAAGTCGATCAAACCGGTGAAACACTGGGTATCTGTCACGCTAGCCAACCGACTTTGATTCGTCTTTCTGCCAAAACCGGTCAAGGCGTCGAAGCACTACGCACGCATTTGAAAGAGTGCATGGGCTTTACCGGTAACCAAGAGGGCGGTTTTATGGCGCGTCGTCGCCATCTTGATGCGTTAGAGCGTGCCGCAGAACACTTAGCGATTGGTCAACAGCAACTCGAAGGCTACATGGCCGGTGAGATTCTTGCCGAAGAGTTACGCATAGCTCAGCAACACTTAAATGAGATCACCGGCGAGTTCAGCTCTGATGATCTCCTTGGACGCATTTTCTCTTCGTTTTGTATCGGGAAGTAAAGTGGGCAAATAACGGAAAACAACAGCAAGCAACGGTAGATAACATACTGATTTTATTAGATCGTCATTTGCCGTTTGTTTCTATCCGTTGCCGTTAATTGCCAAATCTAGTCCCCAGTTGGTCCCCAATGACATTATAAATGCCGTATTGGGGACCAATTGGGGACAAACATGAAAATTTTCATTGAAAAACGGGCACTTAAAGCAGATGGAACGCGAACATTGCGTCTCATTTATGACCACGGTTATACCACTAAATCAAACGGATCTCGTCAGCGAAAACGTGAACACGAAATACTAGATCTGTTTATCTATGACAAACCCAAAACGCCAGCTCAGCGCCAACACAATAAAGAACATATGCTTCTCGCCGAAACCATTAAGAGTAAACGACTGGTTGAGTGGCAATCTCAGAAGCATGGATTTGAGGATCGAACCAAGCGTTCAGCTAGCTTCATTGATTACTTTCAACGGCAAGTTGATATCAAAGAACAAACCACTTCAACCTCGAACCATTCGATCTGGCTTTCAGCTCGTAAGCACCTGTTGTTCTACTGCGGGAAAAATGATCTTAGTTTTGATGAACTGGATAAAGACTGGTTAGACGGGTTTAAGTATTACCTAACCAATGAAGCGAAAACCAAAAGTGACACAGCGTTATCTCGCAACACACAAAGCTCCTACTTCAATAAAGTTCGAGCGGCGATCAACCAAGCATATCGAGAAGGTATTATTCGCGATAACCCGCTTTCACAAGTAACCAGTATCAAAGCGAAAACAACTAAAAGGGTTTATCTAACACTGGATGAAGTCAACGCATTAGCCCACACAGAATGTCGCTATTCTGTACTTAAACGTGCATTTTTGTTCTCGTGTTCAACCGGGATGCGGTGGTGCGATATCCACAGACTTACTTGGTCAGAAATAGAGACATTCAATAATCACAAACGCATTATCTTCGACCAAGCCAAACTCTCTCACGGCGATGCTAAAAGCCTTCAGTATTTGGATATGTCTAAGTCTGCAGAATCACTCTTAGGCCCAGTCAAAGCGGCACATGAGCGAGTATTTAAGGGATTAAAGTACTCCGCATACATGAATGTCGAGTTGCTCAGATGGTGTATGGCTGCAGGGATCAGTAAACATGTTACATTCCATAGCGGTCGTCACACCTTTGCTGTAATTCAGTTGAGTCGAGGAATTGATATATATGCAGTATCGAAACTGCTCGGCCATAGCGAACTCAAGACAACCGAGATCTACGCTGACATCATAGAACAGCGCAGGATGGAAGCCATGCTGACATTCCCTGATATTTTTGCTTCTGGAAAGGATCCAGCGGCCTAAGGCCGCTGCGATAACGGTATTACTTACGAGAAGTGGTGGCGACATAGTTTGCTGCCCTTTGTTCTATCTCATGGCGAGATGAAACACGCTGCTCTTCAACCCATTTCATTATGGCTTGACGCTCAAATCGAAGGTGTTTACCAATTTTGAAAAATGGTATTTCCGCAGAGCTGGTCAGCTTATAAAGCTGGTTGGTTGATAAACCCAACAAGGCTGCACATTCATCAATCGTTAGAATGTCCTTTCCAAGCAACTCCACCTTTTGCTGCTGCAAACGCTGCTCTAACACAACCCGCTCGACATGATCGATTTTAGCCAAAATGGACTGGAGAAGGACCTGTTCATTGCTTGTCATAACTCCCCCCTCCATGTCGCTGCGTTGGGAAATGTGGGAAAACTGGGAAACGGATTACGCATCGGCTGTCAGCTCCTCTAGTTCTTCGATAATTTGAGAAGGTGTAAAGGCAAAGAACCTTTCCAATTTGCCGTTCACTTTTACTCGTAGCGTCCCTCTAGCCCCCTCGTTTGATTCAAACCACCGCCTTTGAACCAAAGGAGTCAGCTGGCTGATGTATTGCTTGCGCAGCTGGAGATCACGAATAAACACATTTTTATGAATCAGCCACTGCACCTCGTCTCCGTCTTGCCGGTAGTACCCCGTACTTGATGCTCTGCCGCTGGATATCTCACTTAACTGCTTTTCCCATTTGGAGAGTGCCTGCTTCAATGCCAAAAGCACTTCAAACTCTTCATGATTTTGAGTGTGCCCTCTCGCTGCAATCCACCGCTGAAAAATACTATGGACTGAGAATAAAGACTCTTCTTCGCTCCACGGTACTAATTTATGTCGAGAGGCCAGTGAGAGCGCAACGGCAACCAAGCAAAAGCGATGTAGAACCCTTAGAACTTGAGCTGACATACAGCTTTCTTTCCAGCGCTGCATCAACCTATCCGTTTCCGATCTCAACAGCAGTTCCAAATCTGGTTGATTCACGATCAAGCACATCCAAGCTGGGAATAACGAACCATGGTGCTTTTTCGTTGCCTCCTCCAAATGTTTGGCAAATTCGTGAGGGTCATTAAATCGGTGAACACTAGAAAAACAGCCATATTTTTCCGTCAACGGTATCTCCACTATTCTGACCAATTGGCCTGCGGCGGGCTTTTTGCCTATTTCTTCCAACAAATCAATCAAGCCAACTTCACCAGTGCTAAGCACCAAGGTTCTCCACTTTGCTTGTTTACCTAAAGCCCCTGTAATTAACGATCTTAACTTTCCATCGCCATTCACAATTTGGTAAGCCGCTGTATCCAAATTTTCACTTCTCGCCATGCCAATCTCATCCAGAGGCAGCATGACATCGTTGTAATTGACAGATACAGATTCGATACCATTGTTCGTGCTATACCAAGTCTTCTTGTAAGAGTGGGAGCCGTAAACTGACGATCCAACGAAAATAGCGCCTGACTTACCCTGACTTGACGACCCCATTAGATGAAATACTGAGCTTTCCCCTCCGGAAGGCGCTAATAGGGGTGCGGCAAGTGCGACTCCAACAGAAAATATCAAGGTTGGATTTCCACTCAACAGACAACCTATCTCCTGTTGCCAATGATCTAGGCTACCTTTTACTTCAAAATTACTATCAACAATTGCTCCAGCGTAAAAATATGGCTCCTCAGATACGCCAAAACTGGTTTCAATTGTCACGAATACATCGTCATGCCAGCCTGTGTTAAAGGCACTGATGCCAGTTGGCGCTTGTTTTATCTGTTGACGTAAGTAGCGTAATACAAGGCTCCAGTTGTACTTCTCATCTTCTAGCCAAAAGCCGCGATCAAATAGTTCTTCTCGCAGTACATTACTTGCGCTACCTAAAATTCGATTTGCTGGCACAACCAACCGAACAGGAACAAGATCCATATTTACAAACTCAATACAGGCACCGTAAGCCGATTTTTTATCTTGTGCCCTCACTCGCGCTACGACAGAAAGTTCAGAGCTAATAGCCATCCAACCTTCTTCTTTGTCACAGTATTCCAGTGCGTTATTTTTGTTTCGATACATACACACCTCACCGTCACAGGCTCAGCAGCCACTTCTGCACGTCTTCAACACGAAATCTCACACTTCGAGCACCAGGCGATAAATTCACTGGAGAAGGAAAAGAACCATTTTTCACATAACGGCGAATGGTTGCCTGAGACAACTGAGTTAACTGACAAACTCCTTGATAGCTTAATAGCTGATTTGATTGATTTTGTTCAGTCATAACTACTCCTAATAGTTAATGGATAATCAAGGAGTAGTTTGCAGAATGAGCAATACAAAGGCGCGCGGTGCTCAGGCCCAAAATGGGCAGATGGAGCAGAAAATATGCCTGTAAAATGCTTTATTTAGGGTTACAGAAGCAGATAATGGTGCGGTAATGTGATTAGGCGTTACTTCAGCGTTATTCATCAAGCCACAAAGCGCTATGCGTTAAGTAACCCGCTAATGCGTTAAGTTGCTCACCATAGTTAACGCATAGTGATTAGAGACACACTTTCACATGTGAAAGTAGCAAAACATGATGCTTTGAACGGACAAAACAACTAAGTGTACCGCTTTTGTTCGGTACACCTAAAACGGTACAGTTAAACTGACCAACCAATTAAAACATTGTTATAAATTAACTTTTAATCACTACAACGTTACCAAACTGTACCGATTTGACGAAAACGGTACACCTCTCTCATCCCAAGCAATCACTACGCCAATTTCTTCTCGCTTTTTTGACCCAAGTACTCACCACTACACATAAAACCCGCTAAGATACAAAAATTACAATTTGTAGGTTTGTAAGCCACATGAAATCAACCAAGATAGACCCTCAACTACTTGAAAAAGCGACGAGTATCTTTGCTGAGTTAGGTTTACCGATTGAACAGGCCATCAACGTGTTTTTAGCAAAGTCCGTTCAAGCCAAAGGCTTTCCGTTTTCGGTTGCCCTTGAAAATGAAGCTGAGGCACAAGGATCCTTACACAGCCAAACACAAAACAAAATCAGCAATGCCGAAATAACCGAAGCTATCCAAGGCTTGGTTGAACACGCTCTACCACTGAGTGAAATAGAAAACCTCACGCAGCTAACCTATTGTCGCAACACCTTCGGGTTGTCATTCCCGGTGCTAAAACTGGCTAAATCACCACGGCCAGAAGACATTCGCAGTGCAGCAAAAGATGCCAAAGAGCGAAACCGCTACTCCACCACTAAAGTGGCCCAGCGAGATGGAAAAACCTACGTGATTTGCACCCAATGGACAGACAGGCACCGCAATGCGTTTTGTCGTTGGCAAGCCATTTTTAGCAATGGAGCGTAATAACTCATCAAAATAACAACCAAGCACCAAATTAAAGATGGGCCACCTAGCACAATAAGGAGAGCGATAATGCTTAAGAAAATACAACACATTAAGAAGCTTGGTGTCTTCAAAGACTTCAGTTGGGATAGTGAAGTTAAAAACAAAGGTGGTGCTGTTCAGAACTTTGTTGATATCAACATCATCTATGGTCGCAACTACTCCGGTAAAACCACACTATCACGTATTGCGCGTGCCCTAGAGACTGGCTATTTATCTGAAAAATATGGATCGCCATCGTTCCAGCTAAATTTTACTGACAACTCAGATGTAACACTCGCGGCCTTAACCACCCACGACAAGAACATTCGTGTTTTCAATGAAGACTTTATTAGAGATAACCTTCGATTTATCACTAATCCTGACGACAGCATTGAGCCATTTGCCATTTTAGGCGATGACAATAATAAGATCGAAAAAGAGATTGAAGCTCTTGAGGAAGAGCTCGGTTCTAGTATTGAAGGGCAAGAAACCGGTTTGTTTGCCGGCAAAAAGCAGGCTGCAGTTGCATACAGCGAGGCCTTTGCCTCTCATAAACAATCGAATGAAAGTCTAGAAAAACAACTGGGTGATAAAGCGACTAATAAAGACATCGGCATTAAATACAAGCCTGAGCGTTTTGGTGACCAAAACTACACCATTACCAAATTAAAGGCCGATATCACAACTGTTAGTAGCCCTGATTTTCAGCCGTTAACATCAGAGCAAGTGAGCGAGCACGAAAAGCTGATTGATGAAAAGGTTTTGCCTGCAATACCTAAATTTTCTTCACCTCAGCTAAGTTTTTTAAGCTTGGCACTACAAGTTGAAACGTTGATAACCAAGCCCATCAGTGAGTCTGATAAAATTCAGGCGTTAGTAAAAGATGCTGTACTTAACCGCTGGGTCAATGAAGGTCGTTCTCATCATCGAAATAAGCATGAAAAATGCGCATTTTGTGACAATGAAATTTCGACTGAGCGGTGGGCAGAGCTTGAAAAGCACTTTGATGAAGAATCTGAGCAATTAGAAAAGTCGATTGATGCGTTACTTGCTAAGATAGAAACCGAAAACCAAACAATTCAATCCGCACTCACCATAGATCAATCTGCTTTTTATTCCAAGTTTCACTCACAACTAACTGCCTTAAATTTAAGGTTAAAAGCTGCAACCAAAGACTATCAGCTTGCTTTAGGTAATCTAACCAAGCAACTGAAGGCGCGAAAAGGTGATATTTTAAACGTTAAAGACTTTGAGAGCCCCGCTGATGGTACCGCGAAACTAACGCAAATCTGGCAGGAATATAGTGACCTTTGCGCTCAATCAGAGTTATTTAGCAGCTCATTAGCTGGCGAACAAACCAAGGCCAAAGCCGACTTGCGATTGAAAGAGGTCGCTGAGTACTTGCTTACGATTGATTACCAAACACAGCTCAATTCAATTGAAACCTTACGGCAAAAAAGATACGAGGCTCAACAAGCACAGGAGACTATCAATGCGAATATTACCGAAAAACAAGCACAGGTTACGGCTAAGAAACGTGAACTGAATGACGAAGAAAAAGGGGCTAAAAAGGTAAATGAATATCTGAATAATTTTTTCGGGCATCAGTTTTTGACGTTGGAGGCTAAAAAGGATGAAGGGCTAACGCAAGAGGCAAAACGTATTCGGTTTGAAGTGATCCGTGATGGTAAAAAAGCTTATCATCTTAGTGAAGGGGAATGCAGCTTGCTGGCATTTTGCTACTTTTTGGCCAAGTTAGATGATGTCGCAACCAAAGACTCAAAACCCATTATTTGGATTGATGATCCTATCTCGTCGCTCGATGGCAACCATATTTTCTTTATTTATAGCTTGTTGAATGCGGAAGTGGTCGAAAAGGGCAAATTTGCACAACTGTTTGTTTCAACACACAACCTTGATTTTTTGAAGTATCTGAGAATGCTGAATGGCAAGTATATCGATCCAGCAGGCTCTGGAAAGTTAAAAAGCTACCAGAAAGATTTCTTTGTTGTGATTAGGCAAGGTAAATTTTCTACAATTCAGTCTATGCCTGATTACCTAAAAAAATACATCACAGAGTTCAATTATCTTTTTCATCAAATCTACAAGTGCGCCAATGTCGAAAGTGTTGATGATGCAAACTTCAACTCGTTTTATAACTTTGCGAATAATGCGCGAAAATTTTTCGAGATTTATCTTTACTATAAGTACCCTGATCAAACATCTGATGAAGATAAGTTAAAGCTGTTTTTTGGTGATGAAAAAATCCCAGCGGTGTTAGTAGATAGAATCAATAACGAATTTTCACATTTAAAGGGGTGCTTCGAAAGTGGTTCGATACCTATAGATGTACCAGAAATGCAAACAGCCGCCAGACAAATCATTGAACGACTCAAGCAAGATAGCGACCAATTTACTTCATTGATGAAAAGCGTTGGTGAGGCAGTTGAGGTGGAAACTGTATGATCTGGGGTACTGACTCAGTATTCATAACTAGTAACGTACGAGGCTGAACTTATGGCAGATAACAGCCCACAGCCTCTCAAGGGGAGCTTGTTCTCTTTACAAGTGCTGACAGTCAAACCCGTGTAGAGTGCCGCTTTGAATCAGACACCTTGCGGTTGTCAAAAGGGCGATATAGCGCCTCACAGGTAATAGCAAGTTATGTTGAGCTGATTTTTGACATGATGAAGCAAAATAGCAGCATGAATGAATAGAGAACGCTTGGGTAACTAAGGGCTCTATACGTAAAACGTTAAGTAATGAGATAAGAAATGACCTATCGCGATGAAGACCTGAAACTGGCTAGATCTCAGGCAAGAGAAATATGGAAGATACTTGATTATGTTCGAGGGGCATCTCCTATATCGAACTATCGTTCATTAGCCTATTCAATTTTCTTTATACGTTATCTCCAATCCAATACCGGTCAGCATTTTGAGGCACCAAGGTTCGATTCTTTTAATGTTATTGCTCGTTACTCTTATGAGTTGGTTGAGCATGCTGTTCATCTAGGATTAATTCATCGCGATGTGTCCAATTTTCTGTGTGATTACTTAGAAAATACATTTCGTTCATTCGACAACATTAATGAGTCTTTTGTTCGTAATGCAATCAGAGATGGGCTATTAAATAGAAGCGCTTCCATAGCGTCACTTTCTCTATCTGAATTAAATTTGCTCTTTGCTGAGAATGAAGGCAAATCAGGGGGGGAATTTTACACTCCCAAAGATGTAAACCACTTGGTCACAGCGCTAGGTTTGCGCTATCAACCAAAGTCAGTGTGCGACCCATTTGCAGGGGCTGGAAACACAGCATTTTCTTTTTCCAATGTAAGCAAAGAAAGAGTTTATATAGATACTCAAGAAGTCAACAAGGACGCTTATTTTCAACTAATAATAAGCCGAGTAATCAGGGGGATAAAAGGTAGAGACTTTTTTGGAGACTCCTTATCGAATCCCATCTATCAGAAAAATGAATACGACCTAATTGTTTCCTTTCCACCTTTTGGAATGAAAATCCCCAAATCATCTCGGGAAGATATTTACTATTCAATGGGTAATAAGTGGCTAGACGTAGCCAGCATTCTGCCTGAAAGTAGAAGTGATTGGTTTATAACGCTATCAATGCTGTCAGCTCTTACTGAGAGAGGTAAGTTGTTAGTTGGTATGTCTCTAGGGGCCTTAACGAGAACAGGCTCTGAAGCCAAAGTTCGCGAGTATTTAGTGTCTCAAGGAGTTATCGAACAGGTCATTTTATTACCTAAAAACATCCATTACTCGACGTCAATTCCGACAGTGCTTATTGTTCTCAATTCAGGGTTAGAGAATAAAAACAATAGAAGCGTCAAATTTGTCGATGCTTCGTTGTTTTATGAACCAGCTCGAGGTCGAAATGTTCTCTCACACGACAATATAAATGCGATTGTTGAGGCTTGTGACAATGAGGGCCGATTTAGTGTTAGCTTGCCCCCTCGGCAGATAGCAGAAAGACAATTTAACTTAGATCCTTCTCTTTACGTACGCAAAGACCTCAAAGTTAGTGAAGTTTCTGTAAGCAACTTTAGGGGATACACGGATTTTAAAGTGCCAATGCATTCTTCTCTGAATGTCTTGGTTGGTGAAAATGGTGCCGGTAAAACTTCAATTTTAGAAGCGGTGGCTTGTGGTCTTGGTCCTTTTCTTACCGCTATGCCTGATGCAAAGGGAAAGCTGATAAAAAAATCGGATATTCATGTTAGTTCAAACGGGGTTGCGAGCCATGCTCGTATAGCGATTGAGACAACATCAAGTTTGAGTTGGGACCTTGTAGCTAAAGGTGCGGGGACTTCAGAGCCTCCGAAGATAGGAACCGCAGCATTAACTGGCTATGCCAGTCAGTTAGTTGATAGCCAATCTGAATTTCCATTGATCGCCTACTATGGAACAAGTCGTGCCCTCACCCCAACAAGTTCTAAAGTAGCAATAAACCCCTTCGAAAAAGATATTCGTGGCGAAGGTTATGACTCTGCTCTAGATGCTAAGGTGAACTACGGCATTATAAAAAACTGGTTCTCGAAAATTGAAGTAGATGAGCTTCGAAAGCGTGATGAGCTAAAACAACACAAGTTTATCCACCCGGCAAAGAGACTTGTCTCTGAAGCTGTTTATCAGATTGTAGAGCGAGCAACGAGCATAGAATTTGATAAAAACAGCAATGATGTTGTGGTGCATTGGAAAAATGAGAAGGATGAGTGTGTACAGCTTACCTTAGAGCAGCTAAGCGAAGGCTATAGAAATATGGTCGCTTTAACAATCGACTTAGTAAGACGTGCCTATTTACTTAACCCTGCCAGTAATAACCCACTAGCAGTGAATGGGATTGTTCTAATCGATGAAATTGAGCTTCACCTACACCCAAGATGGCAGCAGAAAGTTCTAAATGATCTTACAAGCTTGTTTAAGAACGTCCAATTTATTGTTACTACGCATAGTCCTCAAGTACTTACCACTGTTCATGCAGAATCAATCCGAATTATTTCTGCCGATGAAAGTGAAGCAAAACTATTAACAGGAACTAGTACTTATGGCTCTGAAAGTACAAGAATGTTGGAAGACGTCTTGGGAGGCAATATTCGACCTCAACACATTGATATTGTCAAAAAGCTAAATCGTTATACGGAATTGGTAGAAGCTGACCAATGGGATACAGATGAAGCGTTAGAGCTTAAAACTGTTCTATATCGATGGGGTGGGCAGACAGAAGCTGAACTTCAAAAATTAGAAACTGATATTCGTATTCGTGAGTTTGAGCGAGACAATGAAAACCATCAATAAAGGAGTGGAACCAAACCGACTGGGTGTATTCAGAGCAGCAAACCCTGACGCTTTGTGGGATAAAAAAGACAATGAATTAATTGGCGAAACTTTCCGCTGTTGCGGTGCAAGATATCAGGAAACACAGCAACAACTACGGACGGACCAAGGCAATTTATGTGCATATTGTGAACAGGATTTATTGTCAGGAACAAGCGGAGCTCTAGATGACTGCCGCATCGAGCATTTTCACCCAAAATCGAAACGCGAGCAGGGAGAACGTAACTGGGGGTTAGATTGGGCTAACTTACTAGTTGTTTGCTGTGGTGGAAATCAAAGCAAAGTTGTTGAGCCTGAGCAGAGGTTCGATACTGATCGGAAAAACTATTCTTGTGATGTACCAAAAGATGACAAAATTCTGGATACGATTATCTTCAATCCACTAAATTTACCTCACCACAACATTTGGAAGTTTTCTCGAACTACGGGCCAAATGGATGTAAATGAGAGAGCTTGTGAAGTTCAGGGGTTAGACGCTGAAATGGCGCGCCACACAATTAAAGAACTAAATTTAAATTCTCCACGCTTAATGCGGGCTCGAAAAATGATTCTTGAAGACCTCAATAGTCGAATCACAGAAAGAGTGGGACGTGGGCTAACGATAGAACAGGCTCGTAGTTCATTAGCCACATCTATACTTAGGAAAAATCGAGCAGGAGACTGGCCATCGTTTTTTAGTGCAATACGCTTTTACTTAGGGAAGCAAGCTGAACACACTTTAGTTCATCCACTTTAAATAACATTGATCTGTTTAGTTTCAACCATTAGACAAACCACCTCGTTAGAGTCACATAGTTCATCACAAGTCATTATTTTGATTGCTTTTGGATTTAAGTGCCAACGCGAGTATCAAACCCACCAACCGAAAAGCAACCCAAAAGCGCTCTTGCTCACAGCCCACCGCGTGCTGCCCCATGGGCTTTCACATGTGAAAGTGCATCAGCCCTCAAGCGCTTCAAACTGACCAAATCCCACAATAATCTAGAAATTTACCGTCGCAATCCCATCAAAAAAATAATCGACGCCCAGGTCCCACAATGATTGGACTATAAATCCCTACATCCCCGCCAAAACAATAAAGCAAAGAAAATAATCCGTAGCAACGTCCCACAAGGATAGATATCTGGAAAGTACAGGGATAGGTCCTAGGAGAGGAATCGCTGCCATGACTACCAATCAGCGATGGGACTAGAGGAAAATTATGCGCTCAAAAAGGGCAATTACAGATGCGTAGGTAACCGTACGTTTGCGCTACCTTAAGCAAAACAAACAAGGAGCCAATATGACTGTATTAAATGAACATTCCGCCGCCTATCAATGGCATCAACGAGCCCAGCAGCGACATCCCGAAAGTGAACAAGAGTGCTTTGAACTCGCGCTATCACAATCGCTAAAAGCTCTTAATGATATCGAGAACTTTGCAATGCAAGAGCCCTATCTGCTTGAGTTTTTAGCCAGTTGCTACGCTAACCAATTTTGGCGAATCCATCGAACACATAAGGAAACCTCACCTGGCCGCTACGGCTGCCGTGTTCGGGTTCGCAACCATCGCTTTGAAGCGGCTTGGTACTACAACTGGTATCTCAGTGCCAACCAAATGTCACAGCGAAACAACAAAGAACAGCGTGTTCGATCAAAGCATTTAGCCAAAGGCAAAGGCTTTCGTTACCCACCGGGTCGCTTTTCAAAAGCAAACTCGGAATGGGAATCCGATCTTATTGAGTACACAGAAGATGCCTTCGCACTGATCCGCGAAGTGCGGCATGAAATCCTCACCATCAAACAAAAAGCACAAATCTGTACAAAACGGCTTAACAAGCTTCGTGAGCACTTTCAAAAATCCCAAAATGGAGAAGCACTATGACGAAGAAAACCACACCCAATGTCGGGATCGTACAACTAAGCAAGGAAATTGAGTTAAGTAATCTCAAGTTGAAGCTGCCTGAGGCAGTTCCTTTGCCAGAAAGAATCGATGGTTTATCTAATTTCGTTGCGACAGAGTCAAAGCACTTGATGGCAGCAGCAAAAGAACTGAAGAAACAAATGGATAAACTAAAGAAAGCCTTGTCAAAAGAGTACAACGTAGAGTACCCATTTCGCTATGAGTTCATTGTTACGAGTGAACAGCGCTTACCTAAAATCAAGTGGCACCGCGTGATCGCTCGTGTAGGTTGGTATCCTGAGCTTGAAACCCAAGAAGTTTCAAATGGGGTGTTACGCCGTTTTTCACATGCAATGGATTGGGAAATCCCTCTCTATCTTCATTTGCTAGACCAGATCAACCGGCTGGAACAGCGTGTGAATCCAATAAGAGAGCTGTCTAGCCAGGTGAGAAAAACGATGCGAGCGATAAAAAAACTGCAAATTTAGTTCTATCCAATCAGGAAGCTTCATGCAGTGAAATGAAGCTTCTCCCCACAGTTTGCATTTTCAAAATCGATGATACGCTGGTAGTAAAGTGAGGAGAAAATGCTGTGATGAGATTGAAAGTTCAGGTTGAAAACATCAATGCTGAAAGCGTCGAAGTCGCGTGGTTCACGGGGTTGAACAATCACGGTATCGTTACGGTTCAAATTGCTCAAAGTGAGTTCCGGTGCGCTATCGCAGAGTTAACGGCGGCAAGGTTCTTACTACTCGACAAACAGGTATTCGGGCGCGTACCAAACAGCGGTAAAGGTCTCGCACTCAGCCTAACCAAAGAAACCATTTTAGCGGCCAAGAATGAAGCTCTCAAAACTGCCGCACTGTTTCTGTCCAACCGTCTATCCGGTATCAAACTTTATTCTGACGAGATTGTTGATATCACTCATCCAGAAACAAAAGACATTATTACGCCTTATGCTTCACCCTATCCGACGTTTGAGGTTGCAAAACTTGGCACCATCGCCATCAGCAACCATGCAATGCAACGCTACCAACAAAGGCACAGGCAAGGTGATATTCGCAATCCATGGCACAGCTTACAGAAGCAACTCTCCCACCCAAATCTAGAAAGACTGACTTTGTCATCAAGAACACGCTTTCAAAAGCTACTCCGTTACGGAAGCGAGCAACATGAGATTTGGGCCAACCCTACAGGCAATATTTACTTTCAAATTGCATCCTTAGCGGAACACAAGTTGGTTGTGACGGTTTTTTCTCAAGTAACGCATGCTTTCAATGAAATTCATGCTTAGGAAAGCTAAGCTAAACAAAGATAGAAGATACTTACAGGAGATGAATATGGAACTTTGGTTTTGGCTGGGGGGTTTATTACTGACAGTCGCCGCAGTCGGTGGGGTATTTTGGTATTCAGGACGAGAGCGATAGCTTTATTACTGGTCGATGTTATCGAGTTCCTGCCTGATCTGCTCAATAAGCGCCTGCTTTTTAGTTTCACTGAGCTTTTCAATCAAACATGCCAGTTCTGCTGAGCTGTCGGAATCTGAAAAGAAAAACGCAACAGGCACACCAAGCTCCTGAGCAAGCTTTTGTAGCGTACCGATATCGGGCATATGACGCCCTTTTTCATAATGATTCATTCGGCCACTCGCAGAACTTGGGTCCATACCCAAACGGATACCGAGCTCTCTTTGGCTGATGCCAACTCGATTTCTAGCCTGTTTAAGGCGCTGCGGGAATACGTTTGTTCTAGACAAGTGAGAATCATCATCAACCTTTGGTGCTTAGATTTTCTAAGTTTTTATTATATCTGTATACTTAGGATAACTAAGTATAAATTTGGTTAGCGGAGAGAACGGCATGAAGACATTGATAAATTTTGCGCTCTTTTGTTTATTTTCCCTTGGCTGTTTAATCGCAACATACCAGTCATGGGGATTGGTGCTAACGGCCATCCCACTTGTTGTCTGGTTTCAAACTCCGCTGAACTTTTTTCACAAAAAACGCTTGGCTGCGGTGCTATTTTGGTTGGTACTTATCTACTTTCATTGGCTTCTTGGCATAGCTACTGCGCTAACTTATTTTGCTAAGCACGTTTGGAGTTTGCACCGTCAGTACGAACTACCGATGACACAGCCAACGAAGACAAAACGCACAATCATCAACCCAAGCACCGGACTCCCAATGAAGGATAAGCATTTTGATATAGCTGGTAATGGTTATTTCTGGAAGAATGATTGATATGGACGAGATCAAACGAGTTGTGATCAACCTACTGAGACTCTTGATGATCCTGTTTGGCAACTTTTGTTGATCACCTTCTCTATCACTTGTTGGATCAAAAGATATCTTCTGCTTATTCACAGGGTTCGTATTCTCGCTCTACTCTTCTGGACAGGATTTGCTTACTATAGATTGTCAGTTGGAAAGCCATTTCCCACCATTCCCACTTTTCCCATATTGATCTATGATGGAAGTCATCTTGGGAAGTAAGAATTTGACCATAAATTGTAATTTGGTCCCCAATCGGTCCCCAAGACGTCGCGCGAGGCCAGCTATTATGGGAAACTTCACTTTCTGTATCGGCAAATAGATTAGTCAGTTGTTGTCGGCCATCATAATCTGTAGGGGATTCGCCTTAATTCAGCTCATCTATTAAGGTAAATAACGTCATTTTTTTATATCAGTTAATCGAGTAATGCACATGATTCATATTATTACCGGAAGTACCTTGGGCGGGGCTGAGTACGTAGGCGATCACATTAGTGACGTATTGCAGCAAGCGGGGCTTGATACTCAGATTCATAACCAGCCCGTATTGACGGATATTCCAGCGCAAGGTACATGGCTTATTGTGACCTCAACTCATGGTGCTGGAGATTATCCTGATAATATTCAGCCTTTTATTAATGATCTTCAGCAAATGCCACCGAATACTCAGCAGTTGTCTTACGCGGTGGTTGCGATTGGTGATTCAAGTTATGACACCTTTTGTGCGGCGGGAAAACACGCTGATGATTTATTGGAAGACATTGGCGCAACACCGATTGCAGATTGTTTAACGATTGATATTCAGCACCATCCTGTACCTGAAGATGCAGTTGAAGAGTGGTTAAGTGAATTTATTCAGCGTGTGGCGCAGTAACCTGAACCTGTAAAGTAAGTTAGTCGGCGGATTGAACGTGCGCGCATTTACGATTTGCGCATAAGTGTTTAGTGCCGCTGGCAAATTTTTTCTCTACCAGTAATTGAAAGCCACAAACTTGGCATTGTCCTGCTAATGGTGGTTGATTGACGGCAAATTTGCATTTTGGGAAGGCATCACAGGCATAAAAGGCTTTGCCAAACCGAGATTGACGTTCGATCAGATGGCCTTGGCGACATTCTGGACAAACCAAGTGACTCGTATGGTTTTTTTTTGGTGTGTTTGCGGTTGGTGACTCGATATGGTGACAGATTGGATAGTTACTGCAACCGATAAACATGCCGTAGCGTCCTTGGCGTAGCACCAGTTCATGTTGACACTCTGGGCAAGCGACACCGAGTGGTTTGACAATGTGTCCATCGTTGTGATGCAAGGGTTTGATATAGTCACACTGGGGGTAGTGCTCACAGCCTAAGAATGGGCCAAGTTTAGCGCGGCGAAGCTGTAGGGCTCCGCCACACTTGGGGCATGGTTGATGGTTAAGGGCTTGTTCATGAGCCGAAAATAGCGATGGATCGATCGAATTGCTCATGGTGGCTTAATGTAAAATACCTTGTTCTTTGCTGTACAGTAGCTCTTCCATCAAAGTGTAGGCATTTTCATTGCCAGGAACATTAAACAGCACCATTAAAATGATCCATTTTAGGTCATCGAGTTCGAATTCGTTGGTTTCTAAGCCCATGACTCGATCAATAACCATTTCTCTGGTATCAGAGGTTAATACTTTTATTTGCTCTAAAAACAGTAAGAATCCACGTGCTTCAATGTCCAAACGTTCCATTTCTTGGGCGGTAAACATTCGCATCGACGTAGTTGCGCTGGTGGCGATGGCAGAGTGAGTATCGGTTTGTTGCAACGCTGCCAGCTCTTCGAGCCAATGTAGTGCTTTGTAAATATCTGGTTGATGAAAGCCTGCTCTTAACAATTCATCTTCGAGCTCGTCTTGATCCACCTGCAATTCAGCATCGCTATGGATATACGTCTCAAATAGATACATCAAAATATCCATCATCATAGCTTGCCTCTCCCCTTACGAATATAGCCACCGGAAACGGCAACAACATGGCCTAAAAGCTCTAACTCTAGTAGCTGCATCATGACTTCTTGCACGGGGATATGGGTCCGTTGTGCCAGAATATCAACTGGTGTCGCTTCTACTCCTACGTTAGCTAACAGCTCGGGAAATGGCAATTGTTCTTCATCATTTGGGCAACAAAAAAGTTCACCTTGTGTGCTAGAGGGTGAATCTTTGCACCAATTGAGCAGGTTTTCTACTTCTGCCAAAATATCCTCAACAGTCTGTACGAGACAGGCACCTTGACGGATCAACTGATTACTGCCTTGGCTATTGGTACTCGTGATCGGGCCGGGAATCACAAAAACGTCTCGTCCTTGTTCTATTGCATAGCGGGCGGTGATTAATGAGCCGCTTTTTTCAGCGGCTTCTACAACCAACACCCCAAGAGATAAGCCACTGATAATGCGATTGCGTCGTGGAAAATGTTCGGCACGCGGTGGTGTATTAGGACGAAACTCAGAAATTAATGCGCCATTATCTTTGATCCGCTCCGCAAGCGTTTTATGCCGTGTGGGATAAATACAATTCAGTCCAGAGCCTAATACTGCGAGGGTTGCTCCCCCAGCTTTCAGCGCTCCATCATGCGCATAACCATCAATACCTAAAGCCAGTCCACTGGTGATCACTATATTGTGCGCGGCTAATTCACCAGCAAATTGTTGAGCGATATGTTGATTATCAATCGTCGCATTACGACTGCCGACAATAGCGATTTGAGGTTGTTTTAACCAGTGCCGTTGTCCTTCAACAAACAGTACTTTGGGGGGCGAGGGAATTTCACGTAATAACGGAGGATAATTGACCTCATCATAGAGAGGGATGATATGACGCTGTGTGGCTTGTTGCTGCCAGATTAAACACTGTTCAACGTCCTTCTTACTTTGGTTAAGCAGATAATCCACTTGTTGAGCGGTTAATCCCAGAGCCAGCCATTGTTGGGCGGTGTAACCCGCAAGGTTAGTCAATGCATCACGACTCAGTAATCGGCTTAAGTTTTTTTGGGTTAACTTAGGCGTAAAACTGAGTGCGAGCCAGATGGTTAAATCGTGTTGGTCGGTTGGCATCACTGTGCTATGGGTGAAGTGAGCTGAACGTCGATGTCGCGCTATCCGATACCTCGGGAGGTAGGATCACTATCTGATTATCAATCGCGGCTTGGCTACTGGTGATCAGCGCTAGACTCATGGTGGGATAAGGACGAATGACCATGAGAGTACCGACTTTTTTCGCTGGTAACGTAATGACTTGGCTGGCGCGCTGTGCTTTGTCGGTATATTGCTCCCCCTTTTGGTAAACCGTTTGGCCGGCTTGATAAAGTTCAAACATGCTGCCTTGTTCTAGGCCCTCTTCTCGCCCATGGTCGATAACCACCACATGGTGCTTCGCTGCGTATTGACTGCCTTCCAACGTGCCGAGTAGCCTAGGGCGCGCATTATGTGGTGCTGGGCGAGGGAAAAAAGTTGTACTTAATGGTAATGATTCCAAGCTGATTTCTGGCAAAGCGATATCGTTTGCACGGATCTCTTGATTGAGCTCATCAATGGCTAAGGTTGTCATTGAGGGGGTACTTTCAACCAGATGTGCGGTCGCCAAGCGACGTAGAGCTCGCATAGAGTGGTTGGCACGTTGAAACTCGTTCATGGGACGATAGATACCCCAATGTTGCGCCTCATGTTGACCTTCAAGGTATAGCGCATCCGGTTGACTCAGGTATTGCTTGCCTTGATTTGAGCCAAGAATGCGTAACTGGTCGTTCAACTCTTGGGAGAGAATCAGTCTATCAGCCAGTAAGTAAGGCAGCAGTAACGCTTCTTCGACCGTTGTGAGGGGCGGTTTTTTGAGTACTCGTGCTTGTGGGCTGAGTTTGATCATCGGTTTAAGGCTTAATGTCGGTTGACCGTCGCGCCAGATTAACGTCAGTTGATCGCCAGGATAAATTAAATGCGGATTACTTATCTCAGGATTTGCTTGCCACAGACGTGGCCATAACCAAGGGTTATCTAAATACAGGGCAGAAATACCCCACAGTGTATCGCCTTTAACTACCGTATAAGTCCGTGGTGCTGAGTCTTTGATGCTTAACGGAGCCGGAGAGGCTAATGCATTGATGGATAAGCAGAGAGCGGCTAAACCTAGTGCGCTAAACCGTAGCCACAGAGAGCGATATCGAGTCATTAATACGGTCATCACCTGACTTCCTTGCTGGATGAATGAGAAAAGGTTTGTGAGAAATATGGCAGGATGCTGTCATTTAGGTCATAAAATGTCTAGAATTGACCCAACCAGCGTTAAGCTGTTTCGGCACAGTTCAATTTTTCGAGTGTATATGTCTGTATTACAAGTATTAACATTCCCTGATGATCGTCTTCGCACCGTTGCCAAGCCGGTTGAAAAGGTCACGCCAGAGATCCAAAAAATCGTTGATGACATGCTAGAAACCATGTACGACGAAGAGGGTATCGGGCTTGCTGCGACTCAAGTCGATATTCATCAACGTATTGTGGTGATTGATGTTTCGGATAGCCGAGATCAACCCATGGTGCTAATTAACCCGCAAATTATTGAAAAGCGCGGTGAAGATGGTATCGAAGAAGGTTGTTTATCGGTACCTGGATCGCGAGCTTTAGTGCCTCGTGCTGCTGAGGTGACTGTAAAAGCGCTTAATCGCGATGGCGAAGAGTATACCTTTGAGGCTGATGATTTATTGGCTATCTGCGTTCAGCATGAGCTGGACCACTTAGAAGGTAAGCTATTTGTTGATTACTTATCGCCATTAAAGCGTAAGCGTATCAAAGAGAAGTTAGAAAAGATTAAGCGTTTCAACGAGAAACGAAATTAATGCAATAGAGAGGTCAGCGTGAACCAATCATTACGTATTGTGTTTGCAGGAACTCCGGATTTCGCCGCCCGTCACTTGGCGGCGTTGTTGTCTTCGGAGCATGAGGTTATCGCGGTTTATACTCCGCCCGATCGACCTGCCGGACGCGGTAAAAAACTCACCGCCAGCCCAGTTAAACAGATGGCGCTTGAGCAAAAAATCCCTGTGTATCAGCCAGAGAATTTCAAAAGCGACGAAGCAAAACAGACCTTGGCTGATCTTAATGCCGATGTGATGGTAGTGGTGGCTTACAGTTTGTTATTACCGAAAGCTGTGCTTGATATCCCTAAATTGGGTTGTATTAATGTTCATGGCTCAATTTTACCTCGCTGGCGTGGCGCAGCGCCGATTCAGCGCTCGATTTGGGCCGGTGACAGTGAAACTGGCGTCACCATCATGCAGATGGATGTTGGTTTAGATACCGGTGATATGCTGAGTATCGTTCGCTTACCGATAGAAGCCAGTGATACCAGCGCTTCAATGTATGACAAATTAGCTGAGCTTGGCCCACAGGCTTTGGTTGCTTGCCTTGATAAATTAGCTTTAGGCCAACTTAGCCCAGAAAAGCAAGACGATGCTTTGGCAAATTACGCCCAGAAGCTGAGTAAAGAAGAAGCGAAAATCGATTGGACACAAGAGGCGGCGTTTATTGAACGCTGCGTGCGAGCGTTTAATCCTTGGCCGATCAGTCATTTTGATGTCGCTGATAATACGATTAAAGTCTGGCAAAGCCGTGTCGATGAGCGCGAGTCTACTCATGCCCCCGGTACCATTATTCAAGCGGATAAATCGGGCATTTATGTGGCGACAGGCCGTGGTGTGTTAGTGCTAGAGCAAATCCAAGTGCCGGGTAAAAAAGCTATGCCAGTACAGGATATTCTTAATGCTCGCGCCAGTTGGTTTGCGGTGGGCACCCAACTTAGCTAAACCTTTACGAGGGCAGAGATGCCCTAATTGATTTTCTTTTTAATGTGGTATTACTCATGAATGTTCGCGCAGCTGCGGCCAATGTTTTATTCCAAGTGGTCGATAAAGGCCACTCTCTGTCACACGCTTTGCCTGCGGCGCAAAAAACCATCCGTCCCCGCGATCATGCTTTATTACAAGAAATCTGCTACGGGGCATTACGTTATTTACCCCGCTTAGAGTCGATAGCCGGCCAGTTAATGGATAATCCATTAAAAGGTAAAAAGCGCGTCTTTCATCATCTGATCTTAGTCGGTTTGTATCAGTTGAGCTTTATGCGCATTCCTTCCCATGCCGCGGTAGCGGAGACGGTGGAAGCCACCAAAACTTTGCGTGGTCCAAGTTTAAGTGGTCTGATCAATGCCGTACTGCGCAGCTATTTACGCGATCAAGAAGCCCTTGATACTTTTGCTGTTAGCCATAATGCAGGATTATATGCGCACCCAAGTTGGTTATTGAAACTGCTGCAAGAGGCTTATCCTCAGCAATGGCAAACCATCATTGAAGCCAACAATAGTAAAGCACCGATGTGGCTGCGGGTTAATCGCCAGCATCATAGCCGTGAAGCATACCTTGCGCTGCTCGATAATGAGCAGATCGAATACACCGTACATCCACAGGCGGCAGACGCGATTAAGCTCGCGAGTCCGTGTGATGTTACTTTATTGCCCGGTTTTGATCGTGGTTGGGTGTCAGTGCAAGATGCCGCTGCTCAGTTAGCGGTAGATTATTTACAACCGCAAGATGGTGAGCTGATTTTAGATTGCTGCGCGGCACCGGGCGGAAAAACAGCGCATATTTTAGAGCATACTCAAGATACTGAAGTAGTGGCGATCGACAGCGATGCGGCACGTTTGGAGCGAGTCTACGATAATTTAGAACGTCTGCAACTGCGCGCGGATGTGATTTGCGGCGATGCACGCTACCCAGAAGAGTGGTGGCAAGGTGAGCAGTTTGATCGTATCTTGCTCGATGCGCCTTGTTCGGCAACGGGAGTGATTCGCCGTCATCCGGATATTAAATGGTTACGCCGCGCCAGTGATATTGAGGCTTTAGCTGAGCTACAGAGTGAAATTCTCGATGCGATGTGGAAGCAACTTAAAATCGGCGGCACTTTAGTCTACGCAACGTGCTCAATTACTCCGCAAGAAAACAGCCAGCAAATCAAAGCTTTCTTGGCGCGAACGCCTAAGGCACAGCTGATCGACTCTGATCCCGAGCAGCCGGGCAGACAAATTTTGCCTGGTGAGCAGGACATGGACGGCTTCTACTATGCGGTGTTGCGCAAGCAAGCCTAGTCATAGATAGACGATCATGGTTGTTGAGCGTTGATTAAAACCATCAGAGTTCAAAATATCATCCGTTGGATTACGTGAAGACAAGAGAGTAGGGTATGAAAATCATCATTCTTGGTGCAGGGCAGGTCGGTGGCACGCTAGCAGAAAACTTGGTCGGCGAAAATAATGATATTACCGTTGTTGACCGTAATCCCGAACGGTTGCGTGAATTACAAGATAAATACGATTTGCGAGTGATTAATGGCCATGCTAGCCATCCGAGTGTGCTACGTGAAGCGGGTGCACAAGATGCCGATATGTTAGTGGCCGTGACCAATACAGATGAAACGAATATGGCTGCCTGCCAAGTCGCGTTTACTTTATTTAACACCCCAAATCGAGTGGCGCGGATTCGTTCTCCAGAATACCTACTAGAAAAAGAGGCACTGTTTCAATCGGGCGCGGTGCCTGTTGATCATCTGATCGCTCCAGAAGAGCTGGTAACCAGTTATATTGAGCGTTTAGTTCAGTATCCCGGTGCGTTGCAGGTAGTCAGTTTTGCCGAAGAAAAAGTCAGCTTAGTGGCGGTAAAAGCCTATTATGGCGGCCCGTTAGTGGGCAATGCATTATCGGCATTACGCGAGCATATGCCACATATTGATACTCGTGTGGCGGCGATTTTTAGACAAGGTAGACCGATTCGACCGCAAGGTACGACGATCATTGAAGCTGACGATGAAGTTTTTTTCGTCGCTGCGAGCAACCACATTCGTGCAGTCATGAGTGAGCTACAACGGTTAGAAAAACCGTATCGACGGATCATGATTGTTGGTGGCGGTAATATTGGCGCGAGTCTAGCCAAACGTTTAGAACATACCTATAGCGTGAAACTTATCGAGCGTAATTATCAACGGGCGGAGCAACTGTCTGAAGAGCTCGAAAACACGATTGTATTTTGTGGTGATGCGGCGGATCAAGAGCTATTGTCGGAAGAAAATATCGATCAAGTCGATGTGTTTATTGCCCTAACCAACGAAGATGAAACCAATATTATGTCCGCTATGCTAGCAAAACGCATGGGCGCGAAAAAAGTCATGGTGTTGATTCAGCGTGGTGCTTACGTCGATCTAGTGCAAGGTGGGGTAATTGATGTGGCGATCTCGCCTCAACAAGCGACCATCTCGGCGTTATTGACCCATGTGCGTCGTGCCGACATTGTCAACGTCTCTTCGTTACGGCGCGGCGCAGCAGAAGCGATTGAAGCGATTGCTCACGGTGATGAAACTACTTCTAAAGTGGTCGGACGCACGGTGGGAGAAATACGCTTGCCACCGGGAACGACCATTGGAGCGATCGTCCGTGGTGAAGAAGTGCTGATTGCCCATGATCGCACCGTGATTGAACAAGATGATCACGTGGTGATGTTCTTGGTCGATAAAAAATACGTGCCTGACGTGGAAAGTTTATTCCAGCCAAGCCCCTTCTTTTTATAACTATTCTTTCTGTAACTATAGGTATTTGGCGTTATGTTGAATATACGCCCGATTTTATTCGTGGTAGGGCTGGTGCTGTCAAAGCTAGCGCTATTTATGTATGTCCCGACATTGGTGGCTTTTTTTACTGGCACTGAAGGGTTTATCGATTTTGCGCAAGCGCTAGTGATCACCCATCTTGCGTCGTTTGCTTGTTTGAGTATTGGCCGCTCCGCTGTATTTCGTCTGAATGCCCGAGATATGTTTTTGATCACCAGCTTGGTTTGGACGATTGCCAGTGCCTTTGCGGCATTACCGTTTGTGTTCATCAACCACATCAGCTTTACCGACGCTTATTTTGAAACCATGTCAGGTCTCACTACCACGGGATCTACGGTGCTCAGTGGCTTGGATTCTATGGCCCCGAGCATTCTACTCTGGCGCTCCATTTTACAATGGCTAGGCGGCGTCGGTTTTATCGTCATGGCGGTAGCAGTATTGCCAATGCTTAACGTTGGCGGAATGCGTTTGTTCCAAACCGAATCATCCGATTGGTCCGATAAAAGCAGTCCCCGCGCTAAAACGGTAGCGAAAAATATTGTTGGCGTTTACTTGGTGCTAACCGGACTGTGTATCCTCGGTTACTTATTGACGGGCATGGGATGGTTTGATGCTATTAATCATGCGTTCACGACTTTATCGACCGGAGGTTACTCAACCTCTGATGGCTCAATGAACCATTTCTCTCATGGTGCTCACTGGGTCGCGATCGTGTTTATGTTTTTGGGTGGGTTGCCTTTCTTATTATTTATTGCCGCCCTTCGTAAGCGTAGCCTACAAACGGTCATTCAAGATGCCCAAGTACGCGGCTTTTTCCTATTATTTATGATCACCAGTTTAGTGATTGCGCTATGGCTAACCATACATAATGGCTACTCGTTATTAGATGCACTGCGCGTGGCGATGTTCAATATTGTCTCGGTAGTGACCACCACAGGATTTGGACTGGATGATTTTACTGCGTGGGGGGCCTTCCCTGCGACGTTATTCGCTTTTTTGATGGTCTCAGGGGCGTGCTCCGGATCCACCTCTGGGGGGATAAAAGTCTTTCGTTTTCAAATCGGCTTTGCCTTGCTCAATAAACAAATGTTGAAACTGGTTCATCCGTCGGGTGTGTTTGTACAGCGCTATAATCAACGGCCGGTTAATGAAGATATTGTGCGTTCCGTCGTCGCCTTTGGTTTGGCATTTTTCATTACCATTATTTTGCTTGCTGGTGCGTTATCGGCGATGGGGTTGGATGCCGTAACCAGTATTTCTGGAGCGATCACGGCCGTCGCGAATGTGGGTCCAGGTATGGGCAATGTGATTGGCCCAAGTGGCAATTTTGCCCCGTTACCTGATGCGGCGAAGTGGCTGCTCAGTATTGGTATGCTGATGGGGCGATTGGAAATATTGACGATTTTAGTGCTATTTTTTCCGGCTTTTTGGCGACGGTAGAGGGTTGAGTCTATCCTTCGCTGTGTGTTTATGATGCTGGCACATAAAAATAAATCGCTAAAAAGTGGCAAGCGCAGCCGACCAAAACAAACACATGCCAAATCGCATGATGGTAAGGGATGCGCTTAGCAACATAAAAAATAACGCCCAATGAATAAATCAATCCGCCTAATGCCAACAGCAATAAGCCCCCTAAAGGTAAATTAGCGGTTAGTTGATAAATCACGATCAACGATAACCAGCCCATGCTCAAATAGCTAAACAGCGAAAAGCGTTTAAAGCGCTGCATGAACGCGATTTTCATGATGATCCCCGCCAGCGCAATCGACCAAATGATCACCATTAAACCTATCGCTAAAGGCGTACGTAAGCTGACCAATAAAAAAGGTGTATAACTGCCAGCGATCAACAGATAAATCGCGCAGTGGTCAAAAACTTTCAACCCCTGTTTGATTTTTTGATCAGAAACCGCATGGTACAAGGTAGAGGCAAGAAACAGTACAATCATGCTACTACCATACAGAGCCATACTGGTAATGGTTAGCGGATCGGCCTCATAAGCCAGTGCCTTATTGAGCAATAGAATCAAACCAATAATCCCCATCAATAGGCCAATCGCGTGGCTGATGGTGTTGGCGATCTCTTCTTTATAAGGATAAGTATCTGTTGCCATGGTCTCTTTACCCATTAATGTATTTATTATTCGATTATCGCACATTAAGCGTACACGTGTAAGTTGGTTTTTTGTTAGTAAAAATGTTGGTTAACTATCGATCAATGGTTGAGTTGGTGCTAATCTATTATTGATATGCAAACATATCGTCATCCCTAAATAATTATTTGGATTGGCACTGCCAGAATGAGCCACTTTTTAGCCATCATTGGATAAAGATTAACTCATAATTATTTAGGCTATACCATTGGCAATGGATATGCCTGACCGTTAGGTAAGTTAATGCGCCCAACAGCTGTCAGGTTTTCGCACACTAACCGTAGTGCAATGCGCCGTCGTAGTGGTTTTACTACTGCATTGGTTGCAAAAAAAATCGCGTCTGCACCGACTCTTGTCGAACAACGTGCGTTTATCGCATCGAATGAAACAAAAGTGGTCCAGGCCGCTTAAGTTAAAAAGCGCAGCTTATTTTCTGCGCTTTTTTTTGTCTGTTGCTCTCCCTTTTTTGTCGCTCGCCACGGTTTTTTTCATCGATGGCATCATGGCTACTGACCTTGCGCCGATGGTGCTATCTCTCCGATTAACTCGCTTACCCTTCCCCTTTGGATTGTTTGCCAGAAGGCAATTTGCTACCTTTAGTGAAAAACCATCATAACCATATGGAGACGAGCATGAAATGCCATCGTGTTGAAGAGTTATTAGCCTTATTAGAGCCAGAATGGCACAAGCAGTCTGAGTTGAATTTGGTCCAGTTTATTGGATTATTAGCTCAAGAGGCTGGTTACCAAGGTAATCTGAGTGAGTTAACCGATGATGTACTGATTTATCATTTGAAAATGCGTAATAGCAGTAAAGATGAAGTGATCCCAGGCCTTAAAAAAGACTACGAAGATGATTTTAAAACGGCGATCTTACGTGCGCGTGGTATCTTGCCTGAATAAACGAAGGATTAGCGAACGATGCCTTGGTTCTTCCTGGGTATAAGCTGATTGACACGATCTCACTATGGCAAGGGGCTCAGTAATGATCTCCTTTATGCAATGACGCAAGCGACTTTTCATTTCGATGCACTGACACCGGATTTAATTTGGTACGCACTAGAAAGCATCGGCGTGCGTGCTGAATCAGGTTTTTTAGCCCTCAATAGCTATGAAAACCGAGTCTATCAATTTACTGACGAAGAGAGTCGACGTTTTGTCGTTAAGTTCTATCGACCACAACGTTGGACAGAGCAGCAAATCCAAGAGGAGCACGATTTCGCTTTAGAACTCGCCGCGGCAGAAATCCCATTAGCGCCCCCTTTAGTGATCAATGGCAACAGCTTACATTACTATCAAGGTTACTATTTTGCGCTGTTTACTAGCATGGGAGGACGCCAGTTTGAAGTGGATAATCCGCAGCAGCTAGAGTGGGTGGGGCGTTTTTTAGGGCGAATCCATAAAATAGGGGGCAGTAAAACCTTTATTCATCGCCCGAGCTTAGGTTTAGAAGAGTATTTATATCAACCGAAACGGGTCTTAGAACAAGCTTCGTTTATTCCATCACATTTACAAAATGCTTTTTTTAATGATCTCAATTTGTTAATAGAGCGTATCGAACAATATTGGCAACCCACACAGAGCCCTATTCGCCTGCATGGTGATTGCCATCCCGGCAATATTTTATGGCGAGATGGGCCAATGTTTGTCGATTTAGATGACGCGCGTAATGGACCTGCGGTGCAAGATTTATGGATGCTGCTCAGTGGCGATCGGCAGGATAAGCTTGTTCAGTTGGATATTTTGCTGGAAGGTTATCAAGAGTTTTGTGATTTTAATCCCCAGCAATTGAAACTTATTGAGCCATTGCGCGGTCTACGCATGGTGCATTATATGGCCTGGTTGGCTAAACGCTGGCATGATCCGGCGTTTCCACTCGCTTTCCCATGGTTCAATGATCCAAAATATTGGGAAGGTCAAGTGCTTGCGTTTAAAGAGCAGTTATCTGCCTTAGAAGAACCTTCTCTATCACTGATGCCAAATTGGTAACTTGCCTCATCAAAGGAATAATGGAGTTTAATCATGAAAAAGCTGTTTGCACTGGTTGCAACCCTAATCTTAAGCCTTTCGGCTCATGCCGCTCAGTTTAAAGAGGGAGTGCACTACAAAGTGCTTGATTTACCCAAGGCTAGCCAGCCTAGTGTCAGCGAATACTTTTCGTTTTACTGCCCGCATTGCTACTCGTTTGAGCCGATCATTAAACAGCTTAAAGAGCAGTTGCCAGCAGAGGTCCGATTACAAAAAAATCACGTCTCCTTCATGGGCGGTAATATGGGCAAATCAATGAGTAAAGCGTACGCGACGATGCTGGCTTTAAACGTTGAAGAGCAAATGTTACCAGTGATGTTTAATCGTATTCATAATCAACGTAAAGCACCGAAAAACGATCAAGAGTTACGTCAAATATTCACCGATGAAGGTATCGACGGAGCAAAGTTTGATGCTGCGTTCAATGGTTTTGCGGTCGATTCGATGGTGCGTCGTTTTGATAAACAGTTCCAAGATAGCGGTTTAACTGGCGTACCTGCGGTGGTGGTGAACAACCGTTACCTAGTGCAAGCTCAGGGTATCAAAACCGTTGATGAGTATTTTGAGCTAGTCAACTTTTTGTTAACGCAGTAATTTTTCAGGCATTTCACATTGTCGTTGGTCAAGCGAATCATGCATTGCTGAAGAGCCATGCATGATTTTTTTATACACAACCCAACGGTGTCATTTAGCCCTATTTTCCGATTATTGAGTCATGGTCAAACAGCCTGCGCAACCAATTGTTTGAGTAGCCTATCCATTGCTCGATAGCCGAGCGCTTCCGCCAGATGTGACCGCTGAATATCGGCTACGCCTTCTAAATCTGCGATAGTCCGTGCCACTTTAATGATCCGGTGATAAGCGCGGACGGATAAGCCTAAGCGATGCAATGCCGCTTCTAAGAACTCTGCATCCGAGCGAGCTAATGGGCAAAAAATATCAATCTCACGACTTTGCAGCAGCCCGTTAACCTTACCACTGCGCGCCAGCATTCGTTCGCGCGCGATCTGTACTCGTTGCCGTACCACCTCCGTTGTTTCTCCTCGATCACCGCCTTGAGATAACGTCCCTTTTGGTAGCGCAGGAATTTCAATCGACATATCAAATCGGTCTAGCAAAGGGCCAGAAAGTCGACTTAAATAGCGCAGGATCACTTGCGGGTTAACCCTTGCTTGGTTGCCCTCATAATAGCCAGTAGGGCTAGGATTGAGTGCGCCCACCAGTTGAAAGCGTGCCGGAAAGCGAGTTTTACCTTGGGCGCGTGAAATAATAATCTCTCCTGATTCAAGAGGCTCGCGGAGTGAATCAAGCACTTTTCGTTCAAATTCAGGCATTTCGTCGAGAAACAATAGGCCGTTATGGGCTAATGAGATTTCTCCTGGCCGTGGAATCGTACCGCCGCCAACTAAGGCTGCCATCGAGCTTGAGTGGTGTGGTGACCGAAAAGGACGACGTTTCCAGTTGTATTGATTGATCTCCTGCTGGGTCAGCGAGGCGACAGAGGCGGTTTCCATCGCTTCCTCTTCGCTCATTTCTGGTAGTAAATCACACAGCCGTGATGCGAGCATGGTTTTCCCGGTCCCCGGAGGGCCAAGAAATAGCAAGTTATGATTCCCTGCTGCGGCAATTTCCAGTGCTCGTTTTCCTTGTTGTTGACCAATAATATCTTGTAGATCTCGAGAGTGATCGGGTGGTTGTACAATCGGTTCGCTTTGAAAGAGCGTTAAGTTTTTTTGACCACATAAATCCGCGCAAACTTCTAACAGGTTTTGTGCGGATTTATGGTTGCTTTCACCGACTAACGCCGCTTGATCGCCGTTATCTTGCGGTACGACCAAACTGCGTTGAGCATGATTCGCTGCCAATGCCGCGGGCAAAACCCCCTTAACGCGCCTGATTTCTCCCGACAATGCCAGCTCACCAATAAACTCATAAGCGGCTAAATGAGTGTGAGGTATTTGTTCAGACGCAGCTAAAATCCCCAGAGCGATGGGTAAATCAAACCGGCCTCCCTCCTTGGGGAGATCGGCAGGTGCTAAGTTAACGGTAATTCGTTTAGCGGGAAACTCGAAGCGTGAGTTAATGATCGCACTGCGCACTCGGTCTTTGGATTCTTTCACCGTGGTTTCGGGGAGGCCGACTAAGGTGAAGCCGGGCATGCCGTTACTGATGTGTACTTCGACAGTGACTTCTGGTGCTTGGACGCCAATACTGGCTCGGCTATGAATAATCGCAAGGCCCATTTTTTCCCTTTATCGTTAGGTTGACTTCTACTGGCAATGTGCCTGAAAAACGTGCGAAGAATCAGCGTTCTGAGGATAAAAATGGTGATATTTCGATAGAAGACGCACAAATAAGCTTAAGAGAGTGTGAAAAAATAATCAGTTTTTGCTTGTCATGTAACAGATATGTGTGTTACCACTAGAACTGCAAACAATTACGTACTCAGTACGGCAACATATAGAACGATTATTATGAATTTTAACGCTCGCATTAACGCACTAATTAACCTGCTGATCGTGGTCATTATTATGACGGCGCGGGGGCTTGTGGGCGCAAAATAACACACAAATTTAAAAAGACCCCCGCACTGAGAAGTTCGGGGGTTTTTTTTCAACTATCTAACGACATCGTGCAATCTGATCGGTGATTATCCAACCAGATATGGACAGGAAGAATGGGAGCGGCACATGAAGTGCAAACACAACAATGTTAACGGCGCAACGCGCGCTTTAGGAGGGGTACAATGACGGGAGCACAACTTGTCGTTGCCGCCTTACAGCAACAGGGCATCAAAACCGTTTTTGGTTACCCTGGTGGTGCCATCATGCCTATTTATGATGCGCTGTATGATGGTGGCGTGGAGCATATCCTTTGTCGCCATGAGCAAGGGGCGGCGATGGCGGCGATTGGTATGGCTCGCTCAACCCAAAGCGTGGCGGTCTGTATGGCAACCTCGGGACCTGGAGCGACCAATTTAGTCACTGGCCTTGCGGATGCATTTCTGGATTCGGTTCCTCTAGTAGCGATCACAGGTCAAGTCGCAAGCTCACACATAGGTACCGACGCTTTCCAAGAGATGGATGTGATAGGGATGTCGCTCTCTTGTACCAAGCACAGCTATCTGGTGACCGATATTGGTGAATTGGCTGCGACACTGGCTGAAGCGTTTGAGGTAGCGAAAACCGGTCGTCCAGGTCCGGTTATCGTTGATATCGCGAAAGATGTTCAGTTAGCCCAAGCGCCAAGTTCAGAGTTTCCTGTGTTCACACCACCAGCGATGCCGGAAGTTTGCCCAGAGCAATTGCAAGCAGCGCAGCAGCTATTGTCGGCCAGTCAGCGTCCAGTGTTGTATGTGGGTGGTGGCGTGCAATTGGCGAAAGCCACAGCGACAGTGCGTGAGTTCTTGCGTTTAAATCCTATGCCTTCAGTGAGTACCTTAAAAGGGCTCGGTACGATAGAACGGCATGACCCGCATTATCTGGGTATGTTGGGTATGCATGGTACCAAAGCCGCCAACTTAGTTGTTCAAGAGAGTGATTTATTGATTGTGGTTGGCGCGCGTTTTGATGACCGAGTCACCGGCAAGCTAGATACTTTTGCACCGCATGCGAAAGTCATTCATATCGATATTGATGCCGCTGAATTTAATAAATTGCGCCGAGCCAATGCGGCTTTGCGTGGCGATATTAATCGTATTCTTCCACAACTGGAGTTAAACCATGATATTTCATCATGGGCTGATTACAGTGAAAGTTTACGCTGTGATTTTACTTGGCGTTATGACCATCCCGGCGAGATGATTTTTGCGCCACTGCTACTGAAGCAACTCTCCGATATGATGCCTGATAGTGCGATGGTTTCCACCGATGTCGGTCAGCATCAAATGTGGGCAGCGCAGCATATTCAGCCCCGAGCGCCACAAAACTTCATTACTTCGGCTGGCCTTGGCACGATGGGTTTTGGACTACCCGCGTCAATGGGTGCAGCGGTGGCTCGTCCAGACGACCAATCTATTCTGATCTCTGGTGATGGCTCTTTCATGATGAATGTTCAGGAGCTCGGCACGCTCAAGCGGCGTCAAATCCCAGTGAAAATGGTGTTACTCGATAACCAACGTTTAGGCATGGTCCGTCAATGGCAATCGCTGTTTTTTGATGGTCGTCATAGTGAAACGATTTTGGATGACAACCCAGACTTCGTGATGCTGGCCCAAGCCTTCGGTATCCCAGGTAAGACCATCACCAAAAAAGAGCAAGTGGAACCGGCATTGCAAGAGATGCTGGCCAGTAAAACCGCTTACTTATTGCATGTTTTGATCGATGAAGAAGAAAATGTTTGGCCGTTGGTACCACCCGGCGCCTCAAATAGTGATATGTTGGAGAACACCTAATGGAAAGATATTTATTAGACATCAAAGCCGATGATAAACCGGTCCTATTAGAGCGTGTTCTGCGGGTAGTGCGTCATCGCGGCTTTACTATCAGACAAGTGGCGGCAACCCAAAACCATATTAGTCAGGTCGCCAGTGTTGAAATTATTGTCGATAGCGATCGGCCGATCAGCACTTTGGTTAACCAAATTGAAAAATTATGGGATATTCGTAGTGTCGACGTTACCCCTTTAAACCTCGACGAACTCCCTAACAACAATTTACAACAAAAGATTTGTGCATAAGGAAGGCAAGCAATGGCAACAAAAACAGCAGATTACATTTGGTTTAACGGTGAAATGGTGCCATGGGCAAACGCTAATGTTCATGTCCTGACCCATGCAATGCATTACGGTACCTCGGTATTTGAAGGCGTGCGTTGCTATAACACACCAAAAGGCCCAATCGTTTTCCGTCATCGCGAGCATGCTCAGCGTCTGAAAGATTCGGCAAAAATTTATCGCTTTCCAATTCCCTATACGATTGACGAAATCATGGAAGCAACGCGCGAAACCTTGCGGATTAATAAGCTTGATTCGGCTTACATTCGCCCGTTGGGTTTTGTGGGCAATGTCGGACTTGGCGTTTGTCCACCAGTGAATACGGAAATGGAATTGATCATCGCAGCTTTCCCTTGGGGTGCTTATTTAGGCGATGAAGCTCTAGAAAATGGCGTCGATGCGATGGTTTCTAGTTGGCATCGCGCTGCGCCGAATACCATTCCAACCGCTGCTAAAGCGGGTGGTAACTACTTATCCTCTTTGCTTGTTGGCGGTGAAGCGCGTCGTCATGGCTATGCCGAAGGTATTGCCTTAAGCGTGGATGGCTATTTATCTGAAGGTGCAGGCGAAAATATCTTTGTGATCAAAAATGGCGTACTGCTGACTCCGCCAACGACCAGCTCCATTTTGCCTGGCATTACCCGCGATTCGATCATGACCCTTGCCAAAGACATGGGCTACGAAGTGCGTGAAGTGAATATTGCCCGTGAGGCGCTGTATTTGGCGGATGAAATTTTCATGACCGGAACGGCAGCGGAAATTGTGCCAGTACGCAGTGTCGATCAAATTACGGTAGGTGAAGGTAAACGCGGACCAATCACTAAAGTGATGCAAGAGGCGTACTTTGGCTTATTCAACGGTACCACAGAAGATAAATGGGGTTGGTTGGATTATGTGTACTCAGAGAAGCAGTCATAGGGGATAACCGATAATGCCAAAGTATCGTTCAGCAACCACTACTCATGGTCGTAATATGGCGGGCGCTCGCGCATTATGGCGTGCGACCGGAGTTAAAGAAGAAGATTTTGGAAAGCCGATCATTGCGGTGGTCAACTCGTTTACCCAGTTTGTACCGGGCCATGTGCATCTTAAAGACATGGGGCAATTGGTGGCAGGTGAAATTGAAAAAGCCGGCGGTATCGCCAAAGAATTTAATACCATCGCGGTGGATGATGGTATCGCCATGGGTCATGGCGGCATGTTGTATTCACTGCCATCACGTGAGCTGATTGCAGACTCTGTCGAGTACATGGTTAATGCGCACTGTGCTGATGCCATGGTCTGTATCTCGAACTGTGACAAAATCACCCCGGGAATGATGATGGCGGCGCTGCGCTTAAATATTCCGGTGATTTTTGTCTCTGGCGGCCCGATGGAAGCGGGCAAAACCAAATTGTCCGATCAAATTATCAAGCTTGATTTGGTCGATGCGATGATTCAAGGGGCAGACCCGACCGTCTCTGATGAGCAAAGCCAGCAAATTGAGCGCTCGGCTTGTCCAACTTGCGGCTCTTGTTCAGGCATGTTTACCGCTAACTCCATGAACTGTTTAACCGAAGCGTTGGGACTTTCCCAGCCTGGAAATGGTTCGATGCTGGCGACTCATGCTGATCGCGAAGCGTTATTTATCAATGCGGGCAAGCGGATTGTCGAACTGACCAAGCGTTACTACGAGCAAGACGATCACTCGGCGTTGCCACGTAATATTGCTAATAAAGCGGCGTTTGAAAATGCCATGGCGCTGGATATTGCTATGGGCGGTTCTACCAATACGGTTTTACACCTCTTAGCGGCGGCGCAAGAGGGTGAGATTGATTTTGATATGACGGATATTGACCGCATGTCACGCCAAGTGCCGCATCTCTGTAAAGTGGCACCGTCGACCCAGAAATATCACATGGAAGATGTCCATCGTGCCGGAGGCGTCATGGCGATTTTGGGCGAATTGGATCGCGCAGGATTGATCAATAACCAAACCCATACCGTATTGGGGATGACCTTGCAGCAGCAATTAGCGCAATACGACATCATGCAAACTGACGATCAAGCGGTGCTCGATTTCTTTCGTGCCGGTCCTGCTGGCATTCGTACCACCAAAGCATTTTCACAATCTTGTCGCTGGGATCGATTAGACGATGATCGCACCTCAGGCTGCATTCGCAGTAAAGCCCATGCTTTTAGTCAAGATGGTGGTTTGGCGGTGCTTCGTGGCAACATTGCCTTTGACGGTTGTATTGTGAAAACCGCGGGTGTCGATGAAGACAATCTAACCTTTACTGGTCCGGCGATTGTGTTTGAAAGCCAAGATACTGCCGTAGAAGGTATTTTAGGTGGCCAAGTTAAAGCTGGTGATGTGGTAGTGATTCGCTACGAAGGTCCGAAAGGTGGCCCAGGCATGCAAGAGATGCTTTATCCAACCACCTATCTTAAATCGATGGGGCTTGGTAAGGCTTGTGCGTTATTGACCGATGGCCGCTTTTCCGGTGGTACTTCTGGCTTGTCGATTGGCCATGTCTCTCCTGAAGCCGCTAATGGTGGCACGATTGGTTTGGTCAATACCGGTGATATGATTGCGATTGATATTCCGAATCGTTCGATTAGCTTGCAGGTTTCAGAAGCGGAGCTGGCTGAACGCCGAGCTGAGCAAGATAAGCGTGGCTGGAAGCCCGTGAATCGCCAGCGTGAAGTCTCTTTAGCGCTCAAGGCTTACGCGAGTATGGCGACCAGTGCCGATAAAGGCGCGGTGCGAGATAAATCGAAACTCGAGGGCTAGCGGATGAGTGCCAGTAAGCAAACGGGCGCGGAGTATTTACGGCAAATTTTGCGTGCACCGGTCTATGATGTGGCGTTAGTGACGCCACTACAAGCAATGCCGCGCCTATCGGCGCGTATTCAAAACCGTGTGCAGTTAAAACGAGAAGACCGTCAGCCCGTGCACTCATTTAAATTGCGCGGTGCTTATAATATGGTATCGAGCTTATCCGATGCGCAAAAACACGCTGGGGTAATTGCTGCCTCCGCGGGTAACCATGCGCAGGGTATGGCGTTATCTGGGACTAAATTAGGCATTAAAACCACGATCGTGATGCCCAAAACCACCCCAGATATTAAAGTCGAAGCCGTTCGTGGCTTTGGTGGCGTGGTGATTTTGCATGGCAATAACTTTGATGAAGCGAAAGCAGAAGCGGAACGATTAGCCGCTCAGCATGGCTATACTTTTGTGCCGCCTTTTGATCACCCACTGGTGATTGCAGGTCAAGGAACGATTGGTATGGAGATGCTGCAGCAAAACGGTCATCTCGATTATATTTTCCTGCCGGTGGGTGGGGGTGGGTTAGCCGCAGGAGTGGCGGTACTCATCAAGCAGTTGATGCCCGATATTCAAGTGATTGCCGTCGAGCCAGAAGATTCAGCGTGTTTAAAAGCCGCTTTAGATGCCGGTCAACCTGTAGTACTTGACCAAGTCAGCATGTTTGCCGATGGTGTGGCGGTGAAGCGGATTGGTGATGAAACCTTCCGTTTATGCCAGCAATACATTGATGGCCACATTACGGTATCAAGTGATGAAATCTGCTCGGCGGTTAAAGATATCTTCGAAGACACGCGCGCGATTGCCGAGCCTTCAGGAGCTTTAGCCTTAGCTGGATTGAAGAAGTTTGCTGAACAGCACCAGTTAGTGGATAAGCAGCTTGGTACGGTGTTATCGGGTGCCAATACTAACTTTCATGGTTTACGTTATGTTTCTGAACGTTGTGAGTTGGGTGAAAAGCGTGAAGGACTTTTGGCGGTGACGATACCTGAACGCCAAGGCGCATTTTTTGAGTTTTGCCATATCATTGGCGGCCGTGCGGTCACCGAGTTCAACTATCGCTATAACGATGACAAACTGGCTAATATCTTTGTTGGCGTACGTTTGTTAGGCGGTCAAGAGGAGCTGCAGCATATTATCCATGATTTGCGTCAGGGCGGTTATCCGGTGGTTGATCTGTCTGACGATGAAATGGCTAAGCTGCATGTGCGTTACATGATCGGTGGTAAACCTTCGAAGCCGCTCAAAGAGCGCTTGTACAGCTTTGAGTTTCCAGAATACCCAGGTGCATTACTCAAATTTTTGAGTACCTTAGGTACCCATTGGAATATTAGCTTGTTTAATTATCGCAATCATGGCGCGGATTATGGTCGGGTACTGTGTGGCTTTGAACTGGAAGAGAGCGACTTAGCGCGTTTTTCTGCTCATCTTTATGAGCTGGGTTATCAATATAAAGATGAAACCAATAATTCCGCGTATCATTTTTTTCTATCTTAACTGAGTTAAAGTTCAGCATGCCAGTCCAATGACTGGCATTTTTTTGTCGATTATCCCCTTCCTACTTGAATCTGCAGCGGTGTTGGCCCCCAATCACATCATTTGCCTATACTCATGGGGATTCACTCACTTACCGCCTACCTGCAACTTCAAGTCGTTTGGGTATAGCTTTGTGATCATGGTATCGGTAATCTAACTATGCACCCAATCATTACTGCCGAGGTTTACGTATACTGTGGCTATTTGAATTGAAGCTCATGTTTTTATTGTCGTTATGGTGAGTTCATAGATTATGGCACCACGTCTACATTGTTAATTATCAGCAAGGAGATCCGAATGTTTAAAGCGCTAATCCTCAACCAACAAGAAAAAGCCACAACCGCGACCATCGAATCACTCGATGATACTCAATTGCCTGATGGCGAAGTTTTGGTCGCAGTGAACTACTCTTCACTCAATTATAAAGACGGGTTGGCGATTACTGGCAAAGGTAAAATTATTCGTGATTTCCCTATGGTTCCAGGGATTGATCTAGCGGGTACGGTTATTGAGTCTAAGGATGCTCGCTACCAAAGCGGTGACCAAGTGGTGTTAACCGGATGGGGCGTGGGTGAAAATCATTGGGGCGGTATGGCACAAAAGGCTCGTTTGCAAGCCGATTGGCTCGTGCCGTTAGCTTCTGGGTTGGACAGTAAACAAGCAATGATGATTGGCACTGCGGGCTTTACCGCTATGCTCTGTGTTCAAGCTCTGTTAGATGCAGGCATTAAACCTGAACAAGGTGAAATCCTCGTTACTGGTGCCAGTGGCGGTGTTGGTTCTGTTGCAGTAACACTATTAGCTAATCTAGGTTATAAAGTTGCGGCGGTCACTGGTCGTGTTGAACAAAATGGCCCACTACTCGAAAAACTCGGTGCCAGTCGAATTATTGATCGGGTTGAGTTTGAAGAGCCCGCTCGTCCTCTGGAAAAGCAGCTTTGGGCTGGGGCGATTGATACCGTAGGCAGCAAAGTATTAGCCAAAGTGTTAGCGCAAATGGATTACAATAGCACCGTTGCGGCGTGTGGTTTAGCGGGTGGCTTTGATTTACCGACGACAGTGATGCCATTTATTTTACGTAATGTACGCTTGCAAGGCGTCGATTCCGTCTCTTGCCCACCAGAAAAACGTGTCGCAGCATGGCACAGTCTCTCGCAATATTTGCCTGCCAGTTATTTTGCGCAAGCGTGCCACGAGATCACTCTTGAGCAGGTGCCTGAATTTGCACAGGCGATTACGCAAGGCCAAGTGACTGGCCGAGTAGTGATTAAACTCTAATAGAAGATAGCCGTGATTAATCAAAACTAAGACGCTGAGCGATTTGTTGTGTCTTGGTGTTGCGCTTAGGGTCTGTTTATCTTTCGCGGTTAAATTTTGTTCGAGATAAAAGTGTTTTAATCGCGGCGAGAGGTTTGTAGCCTAGTTATTCTAGGCAAAACACCTCTCAACAAAGAGTAAAACACTTTTAGCCGAACCCTTCGGGCAGCGTTTGTGGCTCCTTTCTACGGCGTTATCGGCTTCTCAGGTAGAATAACTACATTTCAAAGCCTCTGCCTTGTATAAAGAAGCCACAAACTGCTGCAAAAATCAGCTCGAAAGATAAACAGACCCTAGATAAATAGCAAAAAAAATCCCGCCATACAGCGGGGAAGCCCAAGAAAAATTGAAGCGTTATTAGCGGAGATTTGTGTTAATGGTTGGTTAAATAACTGTTAATAAATTTAGTCGATAGGATTGATTTTGCCAAGTGATTATTGAATGTTTTTTCTCCAGCCGTATTATCTACGCCTTATTTTGCTACTCGATTAGGTTTTTGCATGACATTTGACTCAACATTAGCGACCCATTCCCTTGATGCGCAAGGACTGCGTTGCCCTGAACCAGTAATGATGGTGCGAAAGACCATTCGCACCATGCAAGCTGGCGATGTGTTATTGGTGATGGCGGATGATCCTTCCACGACTCGAGATATCCCCAGTTTTTGCCGCTTTATGGATCATCAACTGTTGGCGCAGCAAACCGAGCAGTTGCCTTACCAGTACTTGATCAAAAAAGGTTTAGTCTAGTTTTGAAGTCTTTGGCAACGATGATGGATGGGAATTTAGTCGATAAAAGTAAGGCAGCAATATGATGCGCCTTACCTTATCATCTCTAGAGTAACCAGCATGAATGTTGATTATATCTGCTGATTGCGGATGAAGTTTATTCTTGGTACTCAATCGCTCGGATTTCAGCTTGCAGTTTATTGACTTGTTGCTGCAAAGTCCTTAATTCGTTATGCATTGGAATGATGTAGGCGACTCGGATCCAAGCTTCGACAGTCAGAGCAGCCATAATAATCGCTCCGGCGACCATCGGCAGCCACATATTGGTTAACGTCATACCTAATAAGGTGAGTAGAAAGCCAAAAGTGAATAAGTAGCTCTGACTTTTGGCGGTCATTCCTGTATAGCGTGTCAGCATAATTAACCCTCTTACCGCACCACGATAGGTTTAACCTAGCACGACAATAGCGATACAAATATGGCGAACATCACGCTCTTAATCGCTTTTCATCAAGAGCGTGATCCAGTGCTAACAATTTTTATCGAAAAAGCTCGGTTGTTGGGTCTTAAAATAGCGCTGCGCCAATCGCTAAGCCGACAAATAAAATAGCGCTGCGCCAATCGCTAAGCCGACAAATAAAATCGCGGTGATTTTTCGGATCAGGGCTAGTGGTAGTTTATTGGCCGATAATTTACCGATCACTACGACAGGGACATTAGCCAACAGCATACCAATCGTGGTGCCTAAAATGACCCACAATAAGGCGTCGGCATATTGGGCACCTAAGATGGAAGTGGCTATTTGGGTTTTGTCGCCAATTTCAGCAATAAAGAAGGCGATAAAACTGGCGACAAATGGCCCGCGATTAGAAATCGATTCTTCATCATCCAGTTTATCGGGAATCAACACCCAGCCAGCCATGATTAAGAAGCTCACCACCAAGACCCATTTTAATATCTCGGGCGACAAATAATCGGCAACGACGACGCCTAACCAAGCCGCTAAGGCATGATTGGCTAGCGTAGCGAGAAATATCGCCGCAATGATCGGAATCGGTTTTCGGTATCGACTGGCTAACAGTAGAGAAAGCAGTTGGGTTTTATCGCCAATTTCAGCTAAGGCGACGGTAGTAATTGAAATAGCTAATACGCTCACGACAGGCTCAATGGGGCGGGATAATTATAATAACCATAGACAAACGCCACGCCCCACCCCGGTTCGCGTTGTTTGCCTAAGGTCTTGCTCAGCTAAAATGATTTTAGCCTCGGACGCCATGGTGATTTGGCACCAATCATGTTGACGAACGAACCGTTAAGATTAAACCCTCTTACCGGCAAGCTACTCCCCAAAGACGGCGCAATTCTAATCAGGCTGTTAAGAAATCTCAAGTCTCAAATGACCTCAAGGCTTATTTTTGGGATAATTTGCTACAATCCATGGTGTAAATTGCCCTAAAAGGGATTTTTGACCATTAATTAAGCAAGATTACCCCTACTCGCTGAGCGAATATCTCGGTATACTTGTTCGCTATTTCTTATCAATTCAAACAGAAGAATCGCGCGAACCTGACTATGCAAAAATACGATATCAAAACCTTTCAGGGTATGATCCTCGCGCTGCAGGATTATTGGGCCCAACAAGGCTGTACCATTGTTCAACCATTAGATATGGAAGTTGGTGCAGGCACCTCTCACCCAATGACATGCCTGCGAGCTATCGGCCCAGAGCCTATCGCCACGGCGTATGTTCAACCTTCTCGTCGTCCAACCGACGGTCGTTATGGTGAAAACCCGAACCGCCTACAGCACTACTATCAATTTCAAGTCATCATCAAACCATCACCGGATAATATTCAAGAGCTGTATCTTGGATCACTTGAGGTATTGGGTGTTGACCCGCTGGTTCACGATATTCGTTTCGTCGAAGATAACTGGGAAAACCCAACCTTAGGCGCATGGGGATTAGGCTGGGAAGTATGGCTTAACGGTATGGAAGTGACCCAGTTTACTTACTTCCAACAAGTTGGTGGTCTTGAATGCAAACCAGTAACCGGGGAAATCACTTACGGTATTGAACGTCTGGCGATGTATATTCAGGGTGTTGATTCTGTTTATGATTTAGTCTGGACAGATGGTCCATTAGGTAAAGTAACCTATGGCGATATTTTCCATCAAAATGAAGTAGAGCAGTCAACCTACAACTTTGAACACGCGGATGTGGATTTTCTGTTCACCTTCTTCGATCAGTGTGAGAAAGAGTGCCAGTATCTGCTTGAACTCGAAAAACCATTACCATTACCGGCCTATGAGCGGATTTTAAAAGCGGGCCATGCATTTAACCTGCTTGACGCTCGTAAGGCGATTTCGGTGACTGAGCGCCAACGTTATATCCTGCGTATCCGCAACCTCACTAAAGCGGTTGCTGAAGCGTATTACGCCTCTCGCGAAGCGCTAGGCTTCCCAATGTGTAAAAAGGGTGAGGATAAATAACATGGCCAAAGAATTTCTAATCGAACTGGGTACAGAAGAGTTACCACCAAAGCAGCTGCGCACTTTAGCTGAAGCGTTTGCCGCCAATTTTAGTACAGAACTTGCCGCGGCAGAGTTGACTCATGACGGCATAAAATGGTTTGCGACCCCGCGCCGTTTGGCGCTGAAAGTCGCTAATCTTGCCGAAAAGCAAGCGGATAAAGTTCTAGAAAAACGTGGACCTGCGGTGTCTGTGGCTTTTGATGCACAAGGTAACCCGACGAAGGCAGCACAAGGTTGGGCGCGTGGTAATGGGATTACCGTTGAGCAAGCCGATCGCCTCAAAACTGAGCAAGGTGAGTGGTTGCTGTTCAAACAAGAAGTGAAAGGTCAAGCGGCGAAAGCGATTGTCGTTGAGCTGGCTGCCAAAGCATTGGCCAACTTGCCTATCGCTAAGCCAATGCGCTGGGGCGATAAAGAGACTCAATTTATTCGTCCAGTAAAAACCTTGACCATTCTGCTTGGTGATGAGTTGATCGACGGCGAAATTTTAGGCGTGGCTTCAGCACGCACCATTCGTGGTCACCGTTTTATGGGTGAGAAAGAATTTACCATCGACTCCGCCCAGCAGTATCCAGACATTTTAGAGCAACGCGGTAAAGTGATTGCCGACTACGAGACGCGTAAAGCGACGATCATTGCTGGTGCTCAGCAAGCGGCCCAACAAGTGGGTGGTATTGCAGAACTCGATGACGATTTAGTGGAAGAGGTTACCGCGTTAGTGGAATGGCCGGTGGTTTTAACGGCTAAATTTGAAGAGAAATTCCTCAATGTACCATCGGAAGCCTTGGTGTACACCATGAAAGGTGACCAAAAATACTTCCCAGTGTATGACGCCAATAAGCAATTATTACCTAACTTTATCTTTGTGACCAACATTGAGTCTAAAGAGCCACGCCACGTTATCGAAGGTAACGAAAAGGTGGTACGTCCACGTCTGGCTGATGCTGAATTCTTCTTTAATACCGACCTCAAGAGCAAGCTAATTGATCGCTTGCCACAGCTTGAAACGGCGATTTTCCAGCAGAAATTGGGCACAATTAAAGATAAGACTGACCGCATCACAGAGTTAGCCGGTTATATTGCAGAGCAAATTGGCGCTGACGTTACACAAGCCAAACGTGCAGGTTTGCTCGCTAAATGTGATTTAATGACCTCAATGGTGTTTGAGTTTACCGACACTCAAGGTGTGATGGGCATGCATTATGCTCGCCATGATGGTGAGCCAGAAGCGGTAGCATTGGCGATGAACGAGCAGTATATGCCGCGCTTTGCTGGTGATCAGTTGCCGAGTGATGGGGTTTCTTCTGCGCTAGCGATGGCAGATAAACTGGATACCATCGTCGGCATTTTCGGGATTGGCCAAGCACCAAAAGGTTCTGATCCTTTTGCTTTGCGCCGCGCTTCTTTAGGTGTGCTGCGGATCATCGTTGAATACGGCTACAAGCTTGACTTAGTGGATTTGGTCGCGAAAGCGAAATCCCTCTTTGGTGATCGTTTGACTAATGAAGCGGTTGAACACGATGTGATTGAATTCATGCTGGGTCGCTTCCGCGCTTGGTATCAAGACGAAGGCTTTAGTGTTGATGTTATTCAAGCGGTGTTGGCGCGTCGTCCAACCAAGCCGGCTGATTTTGATCAGCGGGTAAAAGCCGTGTCACACTTCCGTGAACTTGAAGCGGCAGAAGCGTTGGCAGCAGCCAATAAGCGGGTTGGGAATATTCTCGCGAAGTTTGCTGGTCAGTTACCTGCTGAGGTTGATCTCGCGTTATTGCAAGAACCCGCAGAGAAAGCCTTGGCACAAGACGTGGCCGTGATGAGCGAAGCCCTTGAGCCAGTCTTTGCGTCAGGTGATTATCAGCAAGCACTGAGTCAATTGGCCTCACTACGTGAACCCGTTGATGCGTTCTTTGATAATGTGATGGTGATGGCTGACGACGAAGCGCTAAAGCAAAACCGTTTAACTTTGCTTAACGACTTGCGTAACTTATTCCTGCAAATTGCTGACATTTCTCTGTTACAAAAGTAATCATTAGCAATAAACCATACGGTTTGTGATTGAAGCCCAACTCAAATGAGTTGGGCTTTTTTTCAACTGAATACTCTGGTGTTCAAAAATAGTACTTTGATAGGTAAAAGCATTGCGGTATGTTCAAGGATTGATCGATGAGCATGGCATCGTTTTATGCTCCTTTAGGCAAGTTAATACAATTATGAATTAGGCAGTCAGCAATGCAGTTTTCAAAATTTGGTGAAAAATTTAATCAGTATTCCGGTATTACCCAATTAATGGATGATTTGAATGATGGTCTGCGCACCCCCGGAGCTATTATGCTCGGTGGCGGAAATCCTGCCGCTATACCAGCGATGATCGACTATTTTCATCAAACCAGCGCTGAGATGCTGAGCAACGGTGAGCTGATCGCTGCGCTGAGTAATTACGATGGTCCGCAAGGGAAAGATCGTTTCGTTAAATCGCTCGCTGCGCTGCTAAAAACGACTTATGGCTGGGAAATTAGTGAGAAAAACATCAGCTTAACCAATGGTAGCCAAAGTGGTTTTTTCTATTTATTTAACTTATTCGCCGGTCAGCAGCCCGATGGCTCTCATAAGAAGGTTTTACTGCCGTTGGCTCCGGAATACATTGGTTATGGCGACGCAGGGATTGATGACGATCTGTTTATCTCTTATCGACCCGAGATTGAAATGCTTGATGATGGGTTATTCAAATACCATGTCGACTTTAACCAGTTAACGGTTGATTCGTCCATTGCGGCGATCTGCGCCTCTCGTCCTACCAACCCGACGGGTAATGTCTTGACCGAAGATGAGATCCATAAGCTCGATCAGTTAGCGCGGGATAATGGCATCCCGTTGATTATTGATAATGCTTATGGTGTGCCATTTCCTAATATCATTTTTGAACAGGTTGAGCCGTTTTGGAATGACAATACCATTTTGTGTATGAGTTTATCTAAACTCGGTTTGCCGGGGGTACGTTGCGGCATTGTCATCGCCAATGAAACGGTGACTCAAGCTTTAACCAATATGAATGGCATTATTAGTTTAGCCCCTGGCAGTGTTGGCCCCGCGATAGCTCAGCATATGATTGAGCGAGGGGATTTACTGCGCTTGAGTGATGAAGTTATTCGCCCATTTTATCAACAAAAATCACAAACCGCGGTGAAGTTACTTCAGCAGGCGATACCTGACCCGCGCTTTCGGATCCACAAACCTGAAGGGGCGATTTTCCTATGGCTGTGGTTTGATGAATTGCCGATCAGCACTATGGCGCTGTATCAGCGTCTTAAAGATCGAGGAGTATTGGTTGTTCCTGGTGAATATTTCTTTATTGGCCAACAGGAAGACTGGCCACATGCTCATCAATGTCTACGGATGAACTATGTGCAAGATGATCAGGAAATGCAAAAAGGTATTCAGATTATCGCCGAAGAAGTCGCTAAGGCTTATCAGCAAGCTGAGCAGTCATCGATCTGCTGAAGGTGTTAGGGACTGTTATCACCACCGCCAGCCTAATGTGTGGCTGGGGTGGTTTTAGGCGATGAGTCAGCGTTTAATCATGTTTGTGCAGCGCTGGAAAATTCTCTTTATCTAATAGCTGGCTAAGGCGCGCAAGGCGTCTTTGCAGTTCACCGCTATAATCGGCACTGATATTAATATGGCCCATTTTACGCCCCGGGCGTTTTTGTTTGCCATACCAATGGACATGACACCCTTCCATAGCAAGCAACGCGTCCGGCAGGCTATCAAGGCCTAAGACGTTAATCATCGCTGTCGGGCGGATCAGTTGCGTGCTACCTAATGGTAAACCACATACGGCGCGCAAATGGTTTTCAAATTGACATGTTTCGGCACCTTGTTGTGTCCAGTGACCGGAGTTATGCACTCGAGGAGCAATTTCATTGACCAGCAGCTGCCCGTTGACATCAAAAAATTCTAAAGCCAGCACACCCACATAATCTAATTGCTCAGCTACCGCGCGAAAGATGCTTTCGGCTTGTTGTTGTAGCGCGAGATCATCCAACGAGGTGGATAAACTCAACACGCCATTGGTATGCACATTTTCCGTCAGGGGATAGGTCACTATGCTGCCATCTTGTCCTCTCGCGCCAATTAACGAGACTTCGCGATCAAAAGCGATAAATTGCTCGGCAATGATGGTTTGTTGCGCTGAGCTTGCTAAGCAGTCTTGTAGCTCAAGCCAAATGTGATCAATATCTTGCGCTTGTTTGAGACGCCATTGCCCCTTGCCATCATAACCACCAAGCGCGCTTTTTAAAACCATCGGTAGTCCAATGGTTTCGATAGCAGTGAGCAAATCGTCACGAGATTGTACGATGGCGTATTGAGCACTATTTACAGCCGCTTGCTTAAGTAATGCTTTTTCACGCTGCCGATTGCCACCAGCTTTGATGGCCGTTTGGTTCGGTAACAGCTTGCCACTTTGCGCGCATTGCTCAAGTATATCATCAGGAATATGTTCAAATTCAGCGGTAATCACATCCGCTTGGTCAATGGCCAGAGCCAGCTCTTGGCCGATGACTTGCCCCGTGATCGGCTGCACGATATTACCGGTTGTTACATCAAACGCATGGATCTCAATATTCAGCGGAGTGCCTGCTAGCGCCATCATGCGGGCTAATTGGCCAGCCCCTAAGACTAAAACTTGCATGTGATTAGTCCTCTGCTGGATTAGGGTTGGCGAGCACGGTTTCGGTTTGCGCTAAACGAAAGGCATCGATTTTCGCCATGATATGGTGATCATGTGTGGCTAGGATTTGTGCGGCTAATAAGCCAGCATTAGCGGCTCCCGCCTCACCGATAGCCAGCGTTCCTACCGCAATGCCTTTTGGCATCTGCACGATGGAGAGAAGTGAGTCCATCCCGTTAAGGGCTTTTGATTGTACTGGCACGCCAAGCACAGGCAAGCTAGTAAAGGCAGCCGTCATGCCCGGTAAATGTGCCGCGCCGCCGGCGCCAGCGATGATAACTTTAATACCTCGTTGCTGAGCGCTGCTAGCGTAATCAGCCAGTAGTTGAGGAGTTCGGTGAGCAGACACCACCTTGGTTTCATAATCGATCCCAAATTGCTCCAACATCTCTGCGGCTAGCTTCATGGTTGGCCAATCGGATTTCGAACCCATAATAATCGCCACTTTCATTTCCAACTCCTTCAAACATCATCACATTAGGGTGAATGGGTTACTTGCGCGCATTATACGAGTATTTTTTTCTTAGGAAAACGTTTGCGTCATGGTTATTTTGCCAAAGATACCATTTGTCATTAAATAGCTTTAGCCTGTTTCAGCCAGAATTTGTAAACTCAGTGAGTCGATTAAATGTCACAAGAGAAAGGTATCGTGGATAATTTTCAATTTTGTTTACAGGCATTACGTGATGGTGATGTTATTGCCTATCCAACCGAAGGGGTGTTCGGTGTCGGATGCGATCCGGATAACCCGCAAGCCATTGAAAAACTACTCACGCTGAAACAGCGACCGGTAGAAAAAGGCTTGATTTTGATTGCGGCCTCTTATCAGCAATTGTTGCCGTATATTGATGAAAGCCAACTAAGCGCAGAACAATTGGCAACGATTCATGCGACTTGGCCGGGACCCGTTACATGGGTGATGCCTGCTAGTCAGAAAGTCTCGTCATGGGTCAGCGGTCAGTTTGACTCGATTGCGGTGCGAGTCACCGATCATCCACTAGTACAACAGTTATGTAATGCGTTCGGTAAACCGCTTACCTCGACCAGTGCTAATTTAACAGGGCTGCCGCCGTGTATGACCACTGAGCAAGTTGAGCAGCAACTGGGTGAGCACCTGCCAGCTATTTTACGCGGTGAAACTGGTGGTAGAAATAAACCGAGTGAAATTCGTGACGCGAAAACGGGTCAAATTTTAAGACAAGGTTAAGTAAGGAAATCGACGATGCCAGACATTGATAAGCAAGCGGTAAAGCAGTTTTTGCTTGAGTTACAAGACAGTATTTGCCAGCAATTAGAACAGGCCGATGGCAAGGCCAAGTTTGTCGAAGAAATCTGGCATCGTGAGCCGGGCGAACGCTTAGGCGGCGGTGGGCGAACACGAGTAATGACCGACGGCTTGGTATTTGAGCAAGGCGGCGTTAATTTTTCTCATGTTACTGGTCAACAAATGCCAGCATCCGCCACCGCTCACCGTCCGGAGTTAGCTGGTCGGCGCTTTGAAGCGATGGGTGTGTCGTTAGTGATGCATCCGCATAACCCTTTTGTACCCACCTCTCATGCCAATGTGCGCTTTTTTATTGCTGAAAAAGAGGGAGAAACGCCCATTTGGTGGTTTGGTGGAGGCTTTGATTTAACGCCGTTTTATCCATTTTTAGAGGATGTGCAAGCATGGCACACGACGGCGCGAACCTTGTGTTCTTCTTTTGGTGATCAGGTTTATGCTGAACATAAGGCTTGGTGTGATGATTACTTCTTTTTACCGCACCGTAACGAGACTCGCGGTGTCGGTGGGCTCTTTTTCGACGACTTAAACCAATGGCCATTTGCTGAGTGTTTTGCCTATATGCAAGCGGTTGGTAAAGGATACACTGAAGCTTACTTACCGATTGTTGCGCGACGTAAAGAGACGGCCTATGGTGAAGCGCAGCGGCAATTTCAGTTATATCGCCGTGGTCGATACGTGGAATTTAACTTAGTTTATGACCGAGGGACGCTATTTGGGCTACAAACTGGAGGGCGTACCGAGTCAATACTGATGTCGATGCCACCGTTAGTGCGCTGGGAATACAATTACCAGCCAGAGCCGAATAGCCCAGAGGCTAAATTGGCGGAATTTTTAGTACCACGCGATTGGTGACAGAAAATCAACGCAGTGATAGGGTCTGAAAAGATACTTTGGTTAATTTAGGTTAATGACATGGAATATCAACACGATCGTTATGCCGTCTTTGGCAATCCGATTGGGCACAGTAAATCGCCCTTTATTCATGGCTTGTTTGCACGTCAAACCAATCAAAGCATGAACTACACGGCACAGATGGCAGCGATTGATGGTTTTGAGCAGGCGATCAACGAATTTTTTGCCCACGGTGGTAAAGGTTGCAATGTGACCGTACCGTTTAAAGAGCAGGCCTTTCAGCTGGCGGATCGTTTAACAGAGCGAGCGCAATTAGCTGGTGCCGTCAACACTCTGAAAAAACTGGATGATGGAGAAGTGCTCGGTGATAATACCGATGGAGAAGGTTTGGTTCAAGACTTGCTGCAGCATCAAGTCCCGTTGGCTGGGGCGAAGATTTTATTAATTGGTGCGGGTGGGGCTGCTCGAGGCGTTATCAAGCCGCTATTGGATCAACAGCCGGAGCTTATTGTGATTACTAACCGGACATTATCCAAAGCGGAAGGTCTTGCACAGCAGTTTTCTGTTCATGGCGCCGTGATCGCCCAACCAATGAGTCAACGGTATACGCCGTTTGATCTTGTCATTAACTCGACCTCAGCCAGCTTGGACGGAGAGCGACCGCAGGTATCTGAGACCATTTTTAGCCCGCGTAGCATTGCTTACGACATGATGTACAGTAAGCAACCAACGGCGTTTAATCAGTGGGCTAAGGAACAAGGATGTCATTCAGTTTATGACGGGCTAGGCATGTTAGTCGCACAAGCAGCAGAAAGCTTTATGTTATGGCGAGGGTTACGCCCAGGGACTAAGCAGGTGCTACGTGAATTAAGAAAAAACTTATCTGGTGGTGTATGAACCAAGCGATTTTATTTACCGATGATCAACAGTGGAATGAGCAGCAGCAAGCGGTTGAGTTTTCCGCGCAGCAGAGTGGTGCGCTTATCCGTTGTTTTATTTCTCTATCTGAGCTGCAATCTTGGTCTGGGGTGACGATTACCAGCCCACAGCAGGCACTGACGGTGTTTAGTGAGTGGCGCTTTGATATTGAAGAACAAGCGGAGCAGCTAATTGAAGAAGAGTGCTTCACTTCAGCCGGTATGATTGAGGTGCTAAAACCGTAAACACCTCATGGGCGGGCTCGAAAGGTCAATAGACCTAGAACAATGATGTAGCTAGAGTTGCGATGGTTCAGCTAAGTACTCATTTTTAGTTTGTACATAGTTACTCGCTGATTGCAGTAAAAATTGTCGCTCTGCTTCAGTTAGCTTACGGGCTTGTTTCACCGGACTTCCGACGTACAAATAGCTGCTGACCAAGGTTTTTCCGGGCGGCACTAAGCTACCCGCACCTATCATTACCTCACTTTCAATGATGGCACCATCAAGAATAATCGATCCCATCCCCACCAGAACTCGATCATGAATGGTGCAGCCATGCAGCATGACTTTATGGCCAATAGTGACATCATTACCGATCAGCAACGGATAACCATTAGGATTGTGGCTATTTTTATGGGTGACGTGTAAAACGCTACCATCTTGTATATTGGTGCGTGCACCAATACGGATATGGTTGACGTCACCACGTGCCGCGACTAAAGGCCAAATGCTGGAATCACTCTCGATAGTGATATCGCCGACTAAAACCGAACTGTTATCTATATAGACACGTTCATTTAGCGTCGGTAATACCCCTTTATAACTTCGGATAGAACTCATCAAACCATCCTTAACAGGCTTAAATTGCAGTAAACAAGCTAAGAATAGTACTAGAAATGGCTTTTCTGAGCAATAATTAGCCTTTTAAGCTAAAAATAACAAAAAAAGTAAAAAAGCACTTGCCAAGTTCATCAGGCTCCCTATAATGCGACCTCACTGACACGGCAGACGCCGCAAGGCTTCAAGCAGTGTTAGTTGAGGGAAAGCTTCTAAAAAGAAAATTTGAAAAAGTGTTTGACTCTTCAAATTAATTCGCTAGAATTCACCTCCGCTTCGAAGCTCAACGAGAAATTCGCAAGCCAGCTCTTTAACAATTTAAACCAATCAATCTGTGTGGGCACTCGTTGATGATAATCAAAATGCTTAGCAATAAGCACTTCGGTTTCAATGAACTGAGTGACCAAATTGATAGGGCTT
>NZ_VHTC01000014.1:0-86856 GCF_013048685.1 Vibrio sp. A8-1 | reverse complement strand
GCAGGGTGTGTAAGCGCTGTGAGGCGTTGAGCTAACCTGTACTAATTGCCCGTGAGGCTTAACCATACAACACCCAAGGGGTTTTGGTGGACTCAAAGAAGTGCATTGAATGTGTAGAGAATGAAAAACAGCTTTCCGAATTAACCAAATTTGCTTGGCGACCATAGCGTTTTGGACCCACCTGATTCCATGCCGAACTCAGAAGTGAAACGAAACAGCGTCGATGGTAGTGTGGGGTCTCCCCATGTGAGAGTAGAACATCGCCAGGCTTTAATTTCTACTTCTTCTTACGAGAAGAAGTCACTCTAGCGCTGATAATAAGCGGACTAGCAGTTTAAAAATAGATCTGCTGATATAGCTCAGGCGGTAGAGCGCATCCTTGGTAAGGATGAGGTCCCCAGTTCGATTCTGGGTATCAGCACCAGTGATTCAATAGCATTAGCTATAAAAATTCACTTGGCGACCATAGCGTTTTGGACCCACCTGATTCCATGCCGAACTCAGAAGTGAAACGAAACAGCGTCGATGGTAGTGTGGGGTCTCCCCATGTGAGAGTAGAACATCGCCAGGTACTCATTTAAAAAGCCTCTGTAGCAATACAGAGGCTTTTTGCTATTTGCTATTTAGTCGCCAGTCATACTCATAACGGATTGTTCCACGATAGGTGGTAAGTTCTGGACGATACAGCGAAAGATGAGCCATCAACTCTGCTTGAGAACCAAAATCATCGGCATACCATTGATAGATGGAAGATAGAATAAGCTGGTCTTTAGTTATCTTGGCACCTTTCTCGCTGTTGATAAATTCATGGGTAGATTTCTCAAGTAATCGATCGATATTCTGCGCCGTAAAGGCTTCACTTTGCAGGTTTGGGCAACCGAGACTAGCACAATTAACGACGTAGTGAATTCTAGGATCTTGCCATATTGGTCTTAAAATTCGATGTTCAATATCATTAAGAGTGAGTTTTTGACTGGCAATTTCTAATAATGGTAGGTTCCAAGGACCAAACCGAAACCATCCTCCGATTTTAGTGATTGATGAGACTGGATAGTGCTCAAGAATGATATTAACGGTTAAGGCGTTGTACAAGTTTATCCAGTAAGCATATTGCTGCTGCTTGTTTAATGTTCTCGGATCCAATCTTGCCAATTGGTTAATATAAGTCTGTAATTTTTCTCGGTCGGAGATTTCTACATTGGCGTAATCGAAAAGGGTGTGCATACCTTGTTGAGAAAGATAGCGATCGAGAAGTTGTTGCCATGCTTGATGAGATACCTCTTGTGTATTAGCTTCATTACTTTGATTCCAGAAATCCCATAATTCTGATTTAGGCGCAGCACTAATCGATAATGACCAGGACAAGGATAAGAGTGATAGTAAAAATTTCATAGGTTCCTTGGTGAAAGTGAAATAAGTAGGATGATGTTGGAAAATAGTGTCGGTGATATTCGAAGATAGCCATGGATATTGAACAATAAAATTAGGGCTGTATGATCAGCCCTAATTTTAGTTGTCGGATTTAAGCTAAAAAATGCGGTATCTTGGCTTCATATTCGGCGATTTTAGCTTCATGTTGCAGCGTTAAACCAATATTGTCTAATCCATTGAGTAAGCAGTGTCGACGAAAATCATCGATTTCAAAGCAGTAGGTTTTGTTGTTGGCGACGACATTGAGCGTTTGCAAATCGACGTCAATCGTTGCTCCTGGTGTGTTCTGAACATAGTGAAACAGCTCCTCTACCTCATGATCGGATAAGCGGACAGGGAGCATCTGATTATTTATTGCATTACCATAAAAAATATCGGCAAAGCTTGTAGCAATGATGACTTTTATCCCGTAATCAGCGAGTGCCCAAGGGGCGTGTTCTCTTGACGAACCACAACCAAAGTTTTCACGTGCGAGTAAGATGCTTGCTCCCTGATAACGAGGTTGATTCATGACAAAATCAGGGTTAGGGGTTAATCCTGCATCATCTAAAAACCGCCAATCATGGAAGAGGTGTTGTCCAAAGCCGATACGATTGACCTTTTGCAAAAACTGCTTTGGGATAATCGCATCAGTATCAATATTGGCTGCATCAAGAGCAACAGCTAAACCAGTGTGTTGTTGAAAACCTGACATATCACTTGCTCCTTATTAGCTAAATTGACGAATGTCGACAAAGTGTCCGGCAATCGCTGCGGCGGCTGCCATCGCAGGGCTGACTAAGTGAGTTCTTCCCGCTCGCCCTTGTCTGCCTTCAAAGTTTCGATTGGATGTCGAAGCACAACGCTCTTCTGGCCCTAAGCGGTCATTATTCATTGCGAGACACATCGAACAGCCGGGTAAACGCCATTCAAACCCTGCATCGAGGAAGATTTTATCGAGACCTTCTGCTTCAGCTTGTGCTTTTACTTGCTCGGAGCCAGGGACTATCAATGCTTGTACATGAGGGGCGACTTTTTTACCTTTTGCAACGGCTGCGGCAGCACGAATGTCTTCGATTCGTGAATTAGTACACGATCCAACAAATACTTTATCGACTTTGTATTCAGATAGTGAGCGGCCTGCTTCTAAGCCCATATAAGCCAGCGCTTTTTCAGCGGATGTTTTTTCGACCGGATCACTAAAGCTCTCTGGTGATGGGATTACCTCATCAACAGCGATAACCTGTCCTGGATTGGTTCCCCAAGTGATTTGTGGTTTTATTTCTGAGGCATCTAAAGTGACGATTGCATCGTATTGTGCATTGTGATCGGTCGTCAGTGTTTTCCAATACTCGACAGCGGCATCAAAATCAGCGCCTTTCGGTGCGAATTTACGTTGTTTAATATAATTAAAGGTTGTTTCATCAGGAGCGATCAGTCCTGCCTTTGCCCCTAATTCAATCGCCATGTTACACACGGTCATGCGTCCTTCCATAGAAAGATCGCGAATTGCTTCACCACAGAATTCTACGACATAACCAGTACCTCCGGCAGCGGTTGTTTTGCCGATGATTGCTAGAACAATATCTTTGGCGGTGATGCCAGGAGCCACTTTACCTCGTACTTCGATTTTCATTGTCTTAGCACGGCCTTGCTTCAAGGTTTGGGTTGCTAATACATGTTCAACTTCAGAGGTACCAATACCAAACGCGAGTGAGCCAAAAGCGCCATGTGTCGCGGTGTGTGAATCCCCACAAACAATCGTCATGCCAGGTAGCGTGATACCAAGTTCTGGGCCCATAACATGGACAATACCTTGATATTTATGGTTTAAATCGTAGAGAGTTACCCCAAATTCAGCGCAGTTTTTTGAGAGGGTTTCCATTTGAATCCGCGCCATTTCCCCTGACGCATTAATATCTTTGGTGGTGGTAGAGACGTTGTGGTCCATGGTCGCGAAGGTTTTGCTGACTTGGCGTACTGGACGACCTTTTTCTCTTAATCCATCAAAGGCTTGTGGTGAGGTTACTTCATGGACCAAATGGCGATCGATGTACAAAATAGGCGTTTCACCGGGGGCGGCAACCACCACATGCGCATCATAAATTTTTTCATATAACGTTTTTGCTGATGACATTGCTTCTTCCTTGAGCTCTTTGAGCTGCATAGTGTGCTCGTATCGTTAACCGAGCACGACTTATTATGAGTGTAAAATATAACCAGCGATTTTATCGCCCATTTCTGAGGTAGAGAGTGCCGGTTTGTTGCCTGCAAGATCCGCTGTCAGTTCTCCGGCGGATAGTGCTTTTGATACGGCATTTTCAATATCTTGTGCTGCTTGTTCTTCACCTAAGCTATAACGTAACATTAATGCAGCAGAAAGAATTTGTGCTACGGGATTGGCAATATTTTTACCGGCAATATCCGGTGCTGATCCACCGGCTGGTTCATAAAGGCCAAAGTTACTCTCATTCAGGCTTGCAGAAGGCAGCATCCCCATTGAACCGGTGATCATTGCACACTCATCGGAGATGATGTCGCCAAAAATATTCGAGCACAACATCACATCAAACTGAGCAGGATCTTTGATAAGTTGCATAGTCGCGTTATCTATATAGAGATGAGAAAGTTCAATATCTGGGTAGTCTTGAGCTACCTGTTCAACCACCTCACGCCATAAAATAGAGCTTTGTAAAACGTTAGCTTTATCTACCGAACAGACTTTTTTACGACGTAAGCGAGCCGATTCAAAAGCAATTTTTGCGATACGTTCGATTTCATAACGATGATAGACTTCAGTATCAAAGGCTTTTTCATTCGCGCCTTCTCCTTCACGTCCTTTTGGCTGTCCAAAATAAATACCGCCAGTCAGCTCACGAACGACCACAATATCAAAGCCTCGCTCAGAAATATCGGCACGCAAAGGTGAAAAGCTCTCTAATCCAGGATGAATTTGTGCAGGGCGCAAATTACAAAATAGCTGGAAATGTTTACGTAAAGGCAGTAATGCACCACGTTCTGGTTGTTCGTTTGGTGGCAGATGCTCCCATTTGGGGCCGCCAACAGAACCAAAAAGTACCGCATCAGCTTCTTCACAGGCATCTAAGGTGCTTTGGGGTAATGGGCATCCATGATTATCAATGGCAATTCCGCCGACATCATGATATTCGCGGCTAAAGGTGAATGAGTACTTTTGTTCAATAGCATCAAGCACTTTTTCGGCTTGTTGCATTACTTCTGGTCCAATTCCATCACCGGGTAAAACAGCAATGCGGTAGTGTTTGTCTGTCATGGTCGTCCTTTATCTATTTATCTAATTTTTATTGATCTGTGTTTGCGAATCCGTCGTTGCGGGATTTATACCGTGACGACGTTTTTCTTTTGTTTAATTTGGTCAATCTGGTTTGCACGATGAATGCTATTGATCACATGCAGTAGTGCTTGACCTGATGCTTCAACGATATCCGTAGAAACCCCTGTGCCGTGGTATTTTCTATTTTTATAGTTGGCGATAATGTCGGCTTGGCCAAGGCCATCCTCTCCTTCGCCTTTTGCGGTTAAATCGAATTTATCCAAGACAATGTCATAACCTGTGAGACGATAAATACATTGATAGAGCGCATCAACCGGACCATTACCGACGGCGGCTTCGCAATGTTCTTCATCACCACACTTAAGTTTAATTGTGGTGGTGGCCATGACACTTCCAGATTGCACACTAAGATAATTCAACTTATAGAAATCGTCTTCTTCACGTAAATTCGAAAAGTGCATTAAGGCTTCTAAGTCGTAGTCAAATACCTGACCTTTACGATCAGCCAATTTGAGGAAGTCTTCATATAACGCATCTAAATTATACTCATGTTCATGATAGCCCATGGATTCCATATGACTTTTCACGGCCGCCCGACCACTACGACTGGTCAAATTCAGCGCTTGGTTTTTCAAACCAATCGATTCAGGGGTAATGATTTCGTAGGTATTCTTATTTTTTAATACCCCATCTTGATGAATACCCGATGAGTGGCTAAATGCATTCGCTCCAACAATCGCTTTATTGCTTTGGATAGGCATATTACACAGTTGGCTGACTAATTTACTTGTCCGACTGATTTCTTCATGACGAATATTGGTTTTAACGCCTAATAGGTCGTGACGAGTTTTCAATATCATGGCGATTTCTTCTAGGGCACAGTTACCAGCACGTTCACCGATACCATTGATCGTGCCTTCTATCTGCCTTGCACCGGCTTGAACCGCTGCAATCGAGTTGGCAACCGACATGCCTAAGTCATCATGACAATGAACGGAAATGATCGCCTTGTCGATGTTGGGAACACGATTAAATAAGGTTTGAATGATGCCACCAAACTCGCTAGGTACGGTATAGCCAACCGTATCGGGAATATTAATGGTACGTGCTCCAGCATTGATCGCTGCTTCTACCATGCGACAAAGGTTATCTATGGGAGTGCGTCCAGCATCTTCACAGGAAAATTCGACGTCATCGGTATAGTTTCTGGCATGTTTGACGGCTTGCACCGCCATGTCCACCACATCATCGTAACTGCGGCGCAATTTATCTTGTACGTGAATCGTGGATGTTGAAATGAAGGTGTGAATACGAAAAGCGTCGGCGACTTTTAATGCTTCGGCGGCAGCATCGATATCTTTCGCAACGGCACGCGAAAGGGCACAGACTCGGCTATTTTTAATGTGTTTAGCAATGGTTTGGACCGATTCAAAATCACCAGGAGAGGAGACAGGAAATCCGGCTTCGATTATATCAACGCCTAAGCGCTCAAGAGCATAAGCGATTTGTAGCTTTTCTTTGACGGTTAGACTCGCTGATAACGCCTGTTCGCCATCACGTAATGTGGTATCGAAGATAATGACCTGATCACTCATGTTTGCTCCCTGATAGTTGTTGTGCCTGTCGGTTTAATTTAGCTAGACTGATATTTTTGGGGTCTTAGCACTGGATTAAGCCGATGGTTTCTGGTTGACTTCCTGAATATTGATATAAAAAAACCCGCATCTCTGTGCGGGTTCTATGTAATCAGTGTGTTATTTTTCTTCCACAAGCTACCCGCGCGATTGGTTCACGATCAGAAGTAGGCCTAGCAGAAGAGAAATACGTAATATCATTATTAACATTCCACACGATTAAGTTAACAAATTAGTACCGCACTCCACTGAACTCGTCAACCCCTAAATCTATTTTTATTGATTAACGGTGATATTAAGCGATTAGAGTGAGGTCGGTCTGTCATCTATTTTCAAACAAAGGATCACGGTGTTGTCATTTGCCTTACCTATGCTCAATAAACATTGAGTAGATTAAGCAAGGAATAGAGCATGCGCACCATTGAACCACTGATTAAGTTAGATTTAGCTTTATCGACCTATTGTTTACGACATCAAGCGACTTCATCCTTAACGAATGTAAGTAAGGCGGTCTCTCATACGGGAGATGGCCATCTTTATTTAATATTAGGCTTATTGGCTTGGGGGCTTGATAGGAATCATGGTAGTCAATTTCTCATTATTGGTATGGCGGCTTTTGCCATCGAATTACCTATTTATTGGGTGGTGAAAAATGCGGTTCAGCGACGTAGACCACAAGACTATTCGCCTTGTTTTACCGCCTCTATTACTCCCTCTGATCGTTACAGCTTACCCTCAGGCCACACCGCCGCCGCTTTTTTAATGGCAACATTGATAGGGCAGTTTTACCCGAGCCTTTATCCTGCTGCTCTGATTTGGGCAGGGTTAATCGGTAGTTCGCGTATTGTATTAGGCGTTCATTTCTTTACAGATGTCGTCGCTGGTGCGTTGTTGGGGTATGGCTCGGCTGTGATAGCGATGATTATTCTCGAGGGGGCATTATTATGAAAATACTTTATGGTGTCCAAGGAACGGGAAATGGGCATATTGCTCGCGCACGCGCGATGAGCAATGCCTTTAAGCAACGCCATATCGAAGTCGACTTCTTGTTTTCTGGTCGAGATGCCCAACACTATTTTTCGATGGAGTGTTTTGGTCATTATCAGACACGGCATGGTTTGACTTTTATTTCTCAGCGAGGAAAGGTGAGTTACTTAAAGACGCTTTGCGCGAATCGTCTTGGACGATATTACCAAGAGGTAACAAACCTTGATTTAAGTGGCTATGATTTAGTGATCAACGATTTTGAACCAGTGACGGCTTGGGCGGCGAAACAACAAGGGATTACCTCTATTAGCTTAAGTCACCAGAATGCGTTTCGTTATTCAGTACCTATTAAAGGAGCCAGTTGGTTGGACAAATCGATCATGCAGCATTTTTCTCCGGCTAATTATTATCTCGCTTTGCATTGGTACCACTTCAATCAGCCTATTTTGCCGCCGATCATTCATTCGTCAAATCAATCGATTACTAATCAGGGATTTATCTTAGTTTATTTGCCTTTTGAAGACTTGGAACAAGTGTGTGAATTATTGACCCGCTTTACTCACCAATCTTTTATCTGTTATCACCCAGCGATTGAGCAGAGCCTGCAAGTTGATAATCTGCATTTAAAGCCATTGTCTCACCAATCATTTCAGATTGATTTACACCGTTGTTCAGGTGTTATCGCTAATGGTGGGTTTGAATTACCTTCTGAAGCCTTATCGTTAGGAAAAAAGCTCCTGTTAAAGCCATTAATCGGTCAATTTGAACAACAAAGCAATGTGGCCACTTTAGAGTTGCTTGGACTTGCAGCGAGCATGAACTCATTGGATGCTTTTGTGATCAGTGAATGGCTGAATGAACAAGACATTGAGCGCGTACATTACCCCGATGTGGCGGGGGCAATCGTTGACTGGTTGCTTAACGGAAACTGGGCTTGTCACTCGGAATTATCACAACAGCTTTGGAAGCGAGTCGATTTCCCTAATTATGCCGCGTTAAATTAATTCACTAAATTATTCTTACATCGAATGATATTTGTCGTGTGAATATTAGTTTTTGTTTACGTCTTAAAGTATTCGCGAGGTCAATGTTTTATAAAAAACACCGGAAAATAAACTTTATCTTTTTTTATAAAAAACTAACCAATTGAAATTAAAGGTGGTTTATTTGCTTATGGTAAAATTTACTGACTTTTTCTCAATCCTATTGCTATTAGTTAAATGAATCGTTGATAGTAGGTCTCACCAGAAATTATCTGGGTAATAAATACTTCTGCATTCTTTTTTTGCTTGAGATGGGTTACCACTCATTGCGGTGAAATTTGAGGTAGATGATAATAAAAAAAGAGGCGTACTTTATGCTTAACAAAAAAGATCCAATGAGCGCAATTGCTAGTTACCGTATGGAAAGCACTCTGCGTAGCGTTGATTTAAATTTACTCACTGTGTTCGATGCGGTGATGCAAGAGCAAAATATTACTCGAGCTGCCCATAATTTAGGCATGTCTCAACCTGCAGTGAGCAATGCGGTTGCGCGTTTAAAAGTGATGTTTAATGACGAACTGTTTATGCGCCAAGGACGAGGGATTCAACCCACACCACGTGCTCGTCAGTTGTTTGGCCCGATTCGCCAAGCACTACAACTCATTCGTAATGAATTACCAAGCTCGGTGTTTTCTCCTCTGACCTCGACTCGTTTATTCAAACTAGCGATTTGTAGTCCTTGTGATATTCGTTTTGCACCGCAAATTATGGCGACCATTCATGAGCAAGCGCCTCACGTTCAATTGCATCTTGATGCGGAGTTTGATCGTCAATTAGCTGAGCGCATGCGTTATCAAGAGATTGATTTTGTTATTGACTACGCCCGATTTGATGAACAAGGTTTTTCCAGTACCGAAATATTCCAAGATGAGTTAGTGGTGGTCGCTGCCAAATCTCATCCACGAATTCAAGGATCGATCACTCGTGAGTTACTGGCGAGTGAACAACACGCTAAGCTGTCAAAAGTTCATGGTCAACGCAGTTTTTCTGAGCAGGCATATCGTGAATTAGATTGCCAAGCAAACTACGAAGGAACCAGCTTGAGCAATGTACTTTATGTCGTTGGTCAATCTGAACTTGTGACGATTGCTCCACGTTGGGTCGTTGAACACGCAGCGAATAAAGAGCAGTTGCAAATTCTAGATTTTCCATTTGATCATGCAAGTATCAGCGGTTATTTAAGCTGGCACGAATCAAGTGAAAAAGACAAAGGCCATATTTGGTTACGTGACCAATTAATGATGACTTGTGGCAATGTCGTTGCCTTGTCGTAAATAATATTGGCGTGGCGTGAACTTCAGGTTAGGGAAAGCCTTAACCTGAAGTTCTTTTTGTTTTAAGAGACAATCTTTTCGTAAAAGTTTGATACCGTGCCATTGTCTTTTGAACGGTTAAATGTACACTTGTTCGCTCAAAAAATAGCTTACAAGTGTAAGCCATAGGTAAGAGACATGGTCAATTTAGATTTTCATATCGTTAACTGTATTCGTGAGCAAATTTCGCGCGGTGGCAATCGTATTGCATTACAGTATAAAGTGGATAAAGCGTGGCAGGACATTACTTGGCATCAATTTGGTCAACAAATGGATCAACTGTCCTTAGCATTATTATCGTTAGGTTTGGATGTTCAAGATAAAGTCGCAATTTGTTCCCCCAACATGCCACGATGGACAATTGCCGATTTTGCTGCCTTGCAAGCAAGATTGGTGACGGTGCCGATTTACCCCACCAATACACCAGAGCAGTGTGCTTATATTTTGCACAACGCAGATGCCAAAGTATTATTTGTCGGTGAGCAAGCACAGTATGATGTGGCTCTCGCTATTTTTGAACAATGTGAGACCTTACAATTGATCATCGCCATGAGTGATGACATTGATTTACAGGGTTTTTGCCATGCTTTTACTTGGAGTGATTTTATTGCTCAAGGTTCTACTGCTCAGCAAGCTGAGCTATCGGCACGTATCGCAAAGGCTAACTATGATGATCTTTATACCCTAATTTATACATCAGGCACGACCGGACAACCTAAAGGTGTGATGCTTGATTACCGTAACATTGGTGCTCAATTAGAAGGGCATGATCAACGGTTAACTCTTTCTGATCAGGACATCTCTTTGTGTTTCTTACCACTTTCGCATGTCTTTGAGCGCGCGTGGAGTTGTTATGTTCTGTATAAAGGAGCGACCAACGTTTATTTGCAAGAGGTATCTCAAGTCCGTGAGGCATTGAGTGAGGTGCGCCCTACCGTGATGTGTGCTGTACCGCGTTTTTACGAAAAGATTTTCTCTGCTATCCATGAAAAAGTCGCGAAAGCGCCATTTCATCGCAAAGCCTTGTTTACTTGGGCGGTCAACATGGGAGCCAAAATGGCCTTATGTCGTCAAGAGAATCGTCAACCGTCATGGTTGTTAGTGCGTAGCTATCAGCTTGCGGATAAATTGGTGTTGGTTAAGTTAAGAGCTTTATTGGGCGGACGAATCCATTTTATGCCATGTGGTGGCGCAAAATTGGATGAAACGATCGGACGCTTTTTCCATGCGATTGGCATCAATGTCAAATTGGGTTATGGCATGACGGAAACCACTGCCACCGTCTCTTGTTGGAACGATCACCAGTTTAATCCTGATTCTATTGGTATCACTATGCCGAATGTGCAGCTTAAAATTGGTGAAAATAATGAAATTTTGGTTCGCGGGCCGATGGTGATGCGTGGTTATTACAAAATGCCGCAAGAAACCGCGAATAGTTTTGATGAACAAGGCTTTTTAAAAACTGGTGATGCTGGACATATTGATGAATACGGTAACGTTTTTATTACCGATCGCATTAAAGAGTTAATGAAAACCTCGAACGGTAAATACATTGCCCCTCAGCTTGTTGAAGGCACGATAGGCAAAGATCACTTTATTGAGCAAATTGCCGTGATTGCTGATACGCGTAAATTTGTTTCTGCATTGATTGTTCCGTGTTTTGATACACTGGAGAGCTACGCGAAAGAATTAAATATTAAGTATCACGATCGTCTTGAACTGATCAAACATAGCCAAGTGTTGGAAATGTTCGAAAAACGAGTTCATGATTTACAACAAGGCTTGGCTAAATTTGAGCAGGTAAAACAGTTTAAACTGCTGCCTAAAGCCTTTTCTATGGATGAAGGTGAATTAACCCCAACCCAGAAACTACGTCGTAAAGTGATTAATGATCGCTATCAACACGAAATTGAAGACATGTATCGTGATAAATCAAAAGAGTAAATTCTCGAACGCTTGTCACGCGATATGATTATCCGTTAAGCCAGAATGTTCTCCGCCCCGATCGCTTGATGACAGGGGCGGAAGTAATGATAGCTTATAGCCACTGTATTTTGATTGACTATGTTTTCTAGTGCCTCAAACCATCTTGCGTGGCGTTCGCGTGTGAGTCTGGATGTATTGCTGCATCAAGAAGAGAGCGATGGACTAACGTAACAAAATATTACTCTGTTTTTTATCCCCTTTCTGCCTCTCTACTCTGTGTATGATGATAAATTCAACATTGAGCGCCTTTTATACATTTATTTACCTTATCTTATTGTTTGCTGGCGTTTTATGCCATTAGACCTAATGAAAATAAACCGTTACAGTTGTTGCGTTACCTTAGCACTTGTTATGACCGGTGCGGGACATAGCGGAAAGCGGAAGGCTTCCACATCAGGCTACAAATAAGCCCTAGACTATGTAAAACCAGCTTTATGCACTGACCCGGTGTAGAAGATTGGTCAAGGAGAAGAAAATGGCAGAATTACCCAATAGAGCGATGTTATCTGGCGCTGAAATGGTCGTGCAATCGCTGATAGAAGAAGGGGTGGAGCAGATTTTTGGCTATCCCGGTGGTTCCGTATTAGATATTTACGATGCATTACATCTCAAAGCTGATCAAATTAAGCATGTATTGGTTCGGCACGAACAAGCCGCCACGCACATGGCGGATGGTTATGCTCGAGCCACAGGAAAGACGGGAGTGGTATTGGTCTGCTCTGGACCTGGTGCGACCAATACCATCACCGGTATTGCCACCGCGTATATGGATTCCATTCCAATGATTGTTATCTCTGGTAACGTTGCCACCAATTTAATTGGTAATGATGCTTTTCAGGAGTGTGACATTGTTGGTGTGTCAAGGCCGATTGTAAAACACAGTTTTTTAGTTAAAAAAGCGCAAGATATCCCAGAAACGATCAAAAAAGCGTTTTACATCGCTGCCACTGGACGTCCTGGTCCTGTGGTGATTGATATTCCCAAAGATGTAATGAACCCTTTGGTTAAATTACCCTATCAATACCCAGATTCTATCCATCTACGCTCCTATAACCCAACGACTGCTGGTCATAAAGGGCAGATAAAAAAAGCCTTGAAAGCGCTGCTCGCTGCTAAAAAACCGGTACTGTATATCGGTGGTGGGGCGATCATTTCACAAGCCGATAAACCTATCAGAGCCTTAGCCGAACAGCTCAATCTTCCTGTGGTCAGTACATTGATGGGATTGGGCGCTTTTCCTGGTACCCATAAAAATAGTTTAGGCATGTTGGGTATGCATGGTTTGTATGAAGCCAATATGGCGATGCATCATGCGGATTTAATTTTTGGGGTCGGAGTTCGGTTTGATGATCGTACGACGAATAATTTGGAAAAATATTGTCCTAATGCCAAGATCATGCATATCGATATTGATCCATCTTCTATCTCAAAAAATGTCAAAGTTGATTTACCGATCGTCGGCTCAGCTGAACAAGTTTTAACGACCATGCTCAAATTATTGCACGAGCAAGAAGAAGCTAATGATCATCAAGCATTAGCCTTGTGGTGGCAAGAGATAGAGCAGTGGCGAGAGCGTCAATGTTTACGCTATGAAACTTCTGCCGAACGTATCAAACCTCAGCAAGTGATCGAAAGCTTATTTCGGCTTACCGAAGGCAATGCTTATGTAGCCTCTGATGTTGGTCAGCATCAAATGTTTGCTGCGCTTTACTATCCATTTGATAAGCCGCGTCGCTGGATTAACTCTGGTGGTCTTGGCACGATGGGGTTTGGTTTACCTGCGGCGCTTGGTGTTAAGTTTGCGCTTCCAGAGGAAGAAGTGGTGGTGGTGACGGGTGATGGCAGTATTCAAATGAATATCCAAGAGCTTTCTACCGCATTGCAGTATGGTATTCCGGTCAAGATCATCAACCTCAATAACCGTTTTTTAGGCATGGTCAAACAGTGGCAAGATATTATTTATCAAGGCCGCTACTCTAACTCTTACATGAGTTCAGTCCCTGATTTTGCCGCGATAGCGGAAGCGTATGGCCATGTTGGGATGCGCATTTCATCCCCTGATGAACTGGAATCAGGACTGGCTAAAGCCCTCGCGATGAAAGATCGTTTAGTGTTTGTTGATATTAACGTTGATGAGACCGAGCATGTTTACCCAATGCAAATTAAGGGTGAAGGCATGGATAAAATGTGGTTAAGCAGAACGGAGAGAACCTAAAATGAGATATATCATTTCCTTACTGTTAGAAAACCAGCCTGGTGCGCTTTCTCGTGTGGTTGGCTTGTTCTCTCAGCGTGGTTATAACATTGAAACGTTAAACGTCTCGCCCACGGATGATGCAACATTGTCGCGTTTGAACATCACCACGAAATCGGATCAGATGCAGTTAGAGCAGATTCAAAAGCAACTGCATAAATTGATCGATGTTTTGAAAGTGCAAGAAGTCTCGGAGTTTGAGCATATCGAGCGTGAATTGATGTTGGTTAAAGTCAAAGCCAGCGGTTTTGCTCGGGCTGAAGTTAAGCGCACGGCTGATATTTTTCGTGGTCAGATTGTTGATGTGACTGCTGCGCAATATACGGTTCAATTAACCGGAACCAGCGATAAATTGGACGCCTTTATCGCGGCGATCACCGAAGTCACGGAAGTGATTGAAGTGGCGCGAAGCGGTGTGGTTGGCATGACTCGTGGCGAGCGAGCGCTGCGCGGTTAAGGCAAGCTAAAAACGAAAAAAACCAGCCTCGGCTGGTTTTTTTCGTTGTATGGTTTGATTAATGAAGAATACGCGCACGAATGGTGCCATCAATAGCCTTAAGCTTGATTAAGGCTTCTTCGGAGCGTGCCGTTTCGACATCGATAACCACATAGCCAATATTGGCGCTAGTTTGTAAATATTGCGCGGCAATATTGATCCCATCTTGGGCAAAAATGGTGTTGATCTGGGTTAGGATACCGGGGCGATTCTCATGGATATGCAATAAACGAGAACAATCACGATGCTGAGGTAGTGATACTTCAGGGAAGTTAACACTCGATAGGGTTGAGCCGTTATCTGAGTATTTGGTGAGCTTACCAGCGACTTCGATACCAATGTTTTCTTGCGCTTCTTGAGTTGAACCGCCAACGTGTGGGGTAAGAAGGACATTATCAAACGCAGTGAGTGGTGACTCAAAGCGTTCTTTGTTTGACGCCGGCTCCGTTGGGAAAACATCAATCGCGGCTCCGGCAATATGGCCAGATTCAAGAGCGCCACACAGTGCCGGAATATCAACCACGGTACCCCGAGCAGCGTTGATAAATATAGCGCCTGGTTTCATGCGGGCGAACTCTTCTACGCCCATCATATTTTTGGTTTCCGGCGTTTCTGGGACATGTAAAGAGATAACATCACACTTATTGAGTAGCTCACTCATGGTATGTACTTGAGTGGCATTGCCCAAAGAGAGTTTATTCTCAATGTCATAGAAATAGACATGCATACCGAGGTTTTCAGCAATAATTCCGAGCTGAGTACCAATATGACCATAACCAATAATCCCTAAGCGTTTACCGCGCGCTTCATAGGAATTGTCGGCACTTTTTTTCCAGATGCCACGATGAGCCAAAGCATTTTTCTCTGGGATACCGCGCAACAACAAGAGGATTTCGCCTAAAACCAATTCGGCCACACTGCGTGTGTTAGAAAAGGGAGCATTAAATACCGGAATACCACGTTGGGCTGCGGCCTTTAAATTAACTTGGTTGGTGCCAATACAAAAACAACCGATAGCAACCAGCTTATTAGCGGCGTTAATCACCGACTCGGTGAGATTGGTTCGCGAGCGAATACCGATAAAATGGACGTCTTTGACGGCTTCCAGTAGCTCGGCTTCTTCGAGCGAACCTTTGTGATATTCAATATTGCTGTAACCAGCAGCTTGTAAAACTTCGACGGTTGAAGGGTGTAATCCTTCCAGCAGTAAGATTTTAATTTTATCTTTTTCTAGTGAAACTTTGGCCATGATACTCGTCCTTAAATATGGGAAATGGGCTTATTGAGTGAACCACAAGTATCCCCATTCCGTTTGAAGTCACCGCTTCACGTCGTTGATGATTGCGTGATAAATCGGTCATAGAGCTATTTTTCAAATGGTTTGGGTATCAAACGTCAATTATTGGACTTGTTTTATTCAACGCAAACGTTTTCCTTGTGTGTCTTTGCTCCAATAAACTAACAAATATTTTCCGGTTTGGGTAAGAAAATTACGGAATAAGCGAGAATATTCTTTAATGAAAAGCAATAAAAACGGCACTCAAGGTGCCGTTTGTAATCAAATAACCAAAAAGGTGGTGATTTTCTCAATCTTATTCTTCGATTTTGGCACCTTGCTCAGTTCCCGTGATCACCACATCGGCACCACGATGAGCAAATAAACCATTGGTCACGACACCGGTAATCGAGTTAATTTTATCTTCCAGCGCTTTGGCTTGAGTAATGTGCAGATCGTGCACATCCAAAATAATATTACCGTTATCAGTAATCACCCCTTCACGATAGACAGGTTTTCCGCCCAATTTGCTTAATTCACGGCTAACGTAGCTACGTGCCATTGGGATAACTTCAACTGGCAGTGGAAATTTCCCTAGCACGGGAACAGCTTTACTGCCATCGACGATACAGATAAATTGTTTAGCAATCGCTGCAACAATTTTTTCTCGCGTTAAGGCCGCACCACCGCCCTTAATCATTTCGCGTTGAGCGTTGATTTCATCAGCCCCATCCACGTAAACATCTAATGCTTCAATGTCATTACAGTCATAAACTTTGATACCAAGTGCTTGGAGTTTTTCTGTTGAAGCCAATGAGCTCGAGACTGCGCCTTGAATATCATCCTTAATAGAGCCTAAGGCATCGATGAAGTGATTAACAGTTGAGCCTGTACCGACACCAACAATACTGCCTTTTTTGACATAGTTAAGTGCAGCCCAGCCGGCGGCTTTTTTCATTTCATCTTGAGTCATGCCTATCTCCTGATTGTGAGTCATTGAATGTTGATTGGTATTGAACAAGTAACCCTGCCAATACATTAACCATAAAGGGGGAATAAGGGCGAGATTATATACTCAAATGGTGTTCAGCTGTACTGCGAGAAGGCAACTATCGAGTCGTTTATGTCTACGCTGATCACGCTTTCCACTGCCAAAGTCGGGTGGGAGTGACGATTTTAGGTAATGGGACATCCCAACTTTCGTGAGGTAATTGCTCTAGATATTGGCAGTCATGCGCAAGACCAATCGGTGTGGCTCCTTGCCCAGTTACAAACCAATTAGCGAGAGTGCGATCATAATATCCTCCGCCCATCCCTAAGCGTTGACCATGAGCATCAAAGGCCACTAACGGGGTGCAAATCAGATCCAGCTGTTTCAGTGGTTGAATCAGCTGTTGATTGAGTCGCGGCTCAAGAATCGCAAAACGATTACGCACCATGGGCGTGGTCGGTTGATAACGTAAAAAAAGAAGGTGACCGGGAGAAAATGGGTGCAATACCGGTAGATAAACATATTTACCTTGGGCCCATAACCGTTCAATCAGAGGTTGAGTATTTAATTCGCCATCAGTAGCCAGATATAGGGCAATATGTTGGCTTGTTTGCGCTTCAGGAAGCTCGATAAAGCGTTGGATTAAGGCTTGACTGGCTTGTTGCTGCTCGGCCTGAGACAGTTGATTGCGTCGTTGACGAATCAATCCACGCAGCTGTTGACGGGTGTGTAACATTAGGAACCCCAGAGTGCCGTTGAGGACTGTGGCCCTTGAACCAGCTGGTTCAAGGCGGATTAGCAATGGCTACCGTAGGCTTCTCGGTACAAGCCGAGCCTGCTCAATAGTGACCAAGTACCAACCCTTATGTGTTGCTTATCGGCTCAGGGACGTACATCCTCTGACAAACACTCCAGGGTAAAACTTGTGCAGATAAAAATAACACTATCCGTGTGGTACTTTATTGAGTACTGCTTGTAGCGATGCAGTCAGCTCTTCCACTCGCTCACTGATTTGTTGCTGTTGTTCATTCTGCTTTTGCCGTTCCGTTTGTAGCTCATAGCAGATATTGAGAGCGGCAATGGTAAGTAGCTTAACCTCATTAGTTACCTTAGTACGTTCAGCCATATCTTTCAATCGTTGATCGAGATCTTGTGCGGCACGTATTAACGATGCTTCTTGTCCAGAGGGACAATTGACACGCGTTGTTTTGCCTAAAATTTCAACGTCAACCGCTTGATTACTCATGATAAGTGAACTCTATTCGCGTAACTAATGATGATTCTATCTGAGCAACCATCGAGGGGCAAACTATAGGTAAAGTGGTCACAAGATTCAAGCTTTTCACGTGGATAAATAGTAATTGGTAAAGCAAACACCGACTTATTAACCAATTTGCGTTAAAGCGAAGCACAAACCCTACACTGAGGATTTTCCCGATGACCTTGAAGTGATAGGATGGCAATTATTTACCATGATGAAGTGACCATGAGCGATACAACGTTTCCCAGTTATAACCAACTAGCCAGCGAACTCCAAGCGGCATCGTTAGCGATAAATCCAGCTGAACTGCATGGTTTGATCGCAGGGATGTTAGCCGGAGGCTTAACTTTGAACGATCAAAGCTGGCAGCCGCTGCTTTTTGATTATACCAATGATGGCATGGGCTGGCCGACGAGCGCATTAGAAAAAGCCAAACAGTTACTGTTAGCGACTCAAGCCGAGCTCGCCAGTGACGATTTTAAGTTAACCTTGTTGGTACCGATCACCGATGATACGAATGCCTTATTTCAGTTTGCGGATGGCGTCGCTGATTGGGTTAATCACTTCATTTCTGGACTGGGTTTAATGGCCGTTACGATGTCCGGTTTATCTGCACATGCCAAAGAAGCACTGCAAGATTTAGAAGAGATTGCAAAATTAGGTATTGATGAAGAAGATGATCTCGATCAGCAAGCACAGTTACTTGAGCATGTGATTGAACATATCAAAGCGTGTGTGTTTATGTTGTACATCGAGTTCAAAGGAACCGTGAATCCTGATACCAAACCTATTGTGCATTAAGTGAGGAAGCTGTGAGAGAGGTGCAATCTTTTGATGTGATTATTGCTGGTGGTGCAATGGCGGGGTCGACATTGGCGTTAGCGCTGAACGCGTTAAGTCAGCAACCCCTATCGATCGCCATCATCGAACCGTTTCAAACGGACCATCATGCACATCCTGGGTTTGATTCTCGCTCGATTGCATTGGCTCATGGTACGGTAGAATTATTAAAAAGCTGGGGGGTGTGGGATAGCCTATATCCTTTTGCAACACCCATCTCCCAGATCCACGTTTCTGACCGCTCTCATGCTGGGATGGTTAACTTCGATTCCGCGCAGCTTGGTTTAGACGCTTTAGGGTATGTGGTTGAACTGTCTAAAGTCGGTCAACAGTACGCTGAGAAAATTAACGCCTGCGATAATATAACTTACTATTGTCCGCTTAGCGTTGAGCATGTTGAGCGGACGTCGGAACAGGTTAGCGTGACCTTATCTGATCAGCAGACAATTACAGGGAAGTTATTGGTTGCCGCCGATGGTGCGCTGTCGACATCCAGTTCCCAAATAGGATTCGTTCGCCAAGAGCATGATTTTGAACAGGTGGCCTTAATTGCCAATGTACTTTCTGATCAGGCACATCAGGGACGAGCCTTTGAACGTTTTACTTCATCTGGGCCTTTAGCGCTATTACCTATGAGTGACAATCGTTTATCGTTAGTCTGGTGCTTATCTGCCGAACAAGCTGAACGGATGCAGCATGTCTCAGACAGTGAGTTTCTTACCCAATTACAAGCGACGTTTGGTTGGCGTTTGGGGCGATTTTTACAGGTTGGACAGCGTTCTACTTACCCATTACTCCTACGTTATCATCCCCAGACTATCGCGCATCGATTTGTCACCATTGGTAATGCGGCGCAAACGCTGCATCCGATTGCCGGGCAAGGTTTTAATTTGGGGATCCGAGATATTGCCACACTGGCGCAAGTGCTTAGCGAAGAAGATACTCGGTTGATGGGGGACTATCGCCAATTAGCGACGTTTCGTCAGCGCCGTGAAACGGATCGTCAAGCAACGATTCAATTAACGTCGACATTAGTTCATCTATTTTCTAATGATTGGCTGACATTACGAGTGGGACGTAACCTGGGATTAATGGCGATGGAAATGCTTCCCTTGCTAAAAGCCCCCTTGCTCAATCGCACTTTAGGATAAAGGTAATGAATATGATGCAAAGTGTGGATATTGCCATCGTCGGTGGCGGTATGGTTGGGTTAACACTTGCGGCAGCGCTAAAAGATTCCGATTTGAGAATTGCGATCATTGAAAGTAAAGCCCCCGACACTCAGCTTGATGCTTTGCCAGACGTTCGAGTGTCTGCTTTGAGCCGCGCGAGTGAAACGGTATTGAAAAACCTTGGCGTGTGGTCGGGGATCCTCGCTCGTCGAGCGACACCATACTTGGGTATGGAAGTGTGGGAGCAAGATAGCTTCGCTCAGATAGCGTTTTCTGCGCAGCAGATTACCCAGCCCAACCTTGGGCATATTGTTGAAAATAGAGTCATTCAGTTGGCACTGCTGGATGAAGTAAAAAAACAAGCCAATGTCAGTTTATATATGCCAGCCAATTGCCAACAATTGGCTATTGGTGAGAATGAAGCGTGGCTAACTCTCAGTGATGGCCAAGCGTTGACCGCGAAACTGGTCGTGGGGGCGGATGGTGCTCACTCTTGGGTGCGTCGCCAAGTCGATATCCCCTTAACGTATTGGGATTACGGGCATCATGCTTTGGTTGCTAACGTGCGCACTGAGCTGGCGCATCAGGCGATGGCTCGACAAATTTTCACCCCGCAAGGGCCGTTAGCCTTTTTGCCGATGAGTGAAGAGCGCATGAGTTCGATTGTGTGGTCAACTGAATCGAGTCGTGCGCAGCAATTGATGGCGCTAGATGATCTGGAATTTAATAAAGCACTGACGGTTGAGTTTGACGCTCGTCTTGGGCGATGTGAAGTCGTCGGAATACGACATGTGATTCCTTTGACGGCGCGTTATGCTCGTGATTTTGCTAGACCGCGTATCGCGTTAGTGGGTGATGCGGCGCATACGATTCATCCTCTTGCTGGGCAGGGCGCTAATTTGGGGCTACTTGATGCGGCAAGTTTAGCTGAGCATATACTGATCACTTGGCAGCAAGGATTTGATATTGGCCATCATCGCCATTTACGACCTTACGAACGTTGGCGTAAAGCAGAAGCCGCCAAAATGCTTGCTAGTATGCAAGGTTTTAAAGAATTATTTTCCGGGAGTCATCCGGCTAAGAAATGGCTGCGTGGTATGGGCATGCATTTGGCTGGTCAGCTTCCCGGGGGCAAACAGATGATGATGATGCATGCGCTTGGTTTAAAAGGTGAACTACCTAAAATTGCCCAGTGCTTTAATGCGGATCATCACCGTGATCACAACCCATGTCGCTAGCGGAGCGGTTCGCTGAACCAGAGTTTCGCGTGTCGATGACGCATAAAAAAGGGTTGGCCTTAAAGCCAACCCTTTTTCGATGAATGAGGTAATGAGGGAATTAAGCGTAAGCACAACGTAAGCGACGGATTTCTTGGTTGACCTCATTGACGGTCTGGAAATGTCGTTGTTCAGCACGTTCAGGTAAAATCAGTTTTCCATGGTCAAACTCAAATCGACCGACACCGTAGATATAGATTCTTCCTTTAAAAAGACGACTTACGTGCTTAGCAATCATACTGGGTGTATAGCGCTTAAACAGTCTCATATTTCGATCCTTTCTTTGTTTCCATATTAGTAAGTATAAGTTAAATCACAGAAAAATAGTGTGATGAAGGCAGCTATACTTACTGCATTGACTGACGAGTTTAATAATTTGCCGTACTACCTATCCCGTTTCGGTTGATGATCATTTGGCGATAGGATAGACCATGGTTTAGGTATCGACAGTAGTAATGATTTTTTTGTGGCACCTATTGAGCCAAATGAATATGACAGTAATAAGAATAGCGGAAGAAAATAAAAACGAGTGATAGGTGAGTGATTTTTTTGTAAAAAACGCCCGCAAGGTTGCGGGCTAAATAATCACAGATGCATTACACACAAAGCGAGTTACAGGCAAACCCTGCTAATCACTTTTTACTGACGATGCTACTGAACACTTAATCGGTACTTTGATATCAAGTGAACGGACTGATCTTCATCAGTAAAATTAGGGTAACTGAAAATTACACCATTAACTATTTATGATTGAAAAGTGATTTAATATTCACGTGGATACACTGAATAATTTAGATGTGATCACACTATTTTGACCATGAATAGCGCTAATCGCGAACAATATCTGCAAATTGAGGTTGGCATAATTTCACTAAGTCATTCAGTGCTAACGCTATCCCAGCATACGCTGAGCCACTGCTGATGGTTACCTGCGTGTGTTGCATTAATGAATAATCAAAAATAATCGGCAGCGATAGGCTCAAGCATAATGGAGTGACGGTCCCTATCGTATAGCCTGTTAACGCTTCAACTTGAGATCGGTCGACACAAGTCATTCTTCGCCAATCCAATATTTTGCGAACTAGCTTAGGGTCGACAGAGCGATCACCTGGTACACAAGCTAAAGCTAAGCGGTTACTCATGTCGCGCAATAAAAGACATTTGACCATTTGACTAGGATGGATGCCGCGCTGACGAGCGGCATCTTCGATGCTGATTGCGGCTGACTGATGGTGCAGTAGCTGATGATCGATTCCTTGTTGCTCTAGATAGCGGATGATTGGGGTTGAAAGTGGTTTAAGCATTATCCAGTGAATAAGGTAAAGGTTGCAGTGTCCAACGTGTTTCTGGCTGAGACTTGATGCGTAACAGAGTATCAGCTTCTAGGTTATTAGGCAGAACGATAAGCCCGATGGCACGCTGATCAGTAAAGGTGTAATGAGCCATGAGCACTCCAGCGCTGCGCCAGTTATCACCAACTGCTCGCTCTAATTCTATGCTTTGATTGGCGTTTAACGGCTGATGGATATCACCGGCGACCAGACATAAAGCCCGTTTGTTGATCCCACGATATTTGGCTCGTGCTACGGTTTCTTGCCCGGTATAGCAACCTTTATTAAAACTGATGCCACCTAAAGCCTGTAAGTTTAACGCTTGCGGGATATGTTCATTTTGCTGGTCTTGAGTGACGATCGGCAGTGCTTCTTGAATCTCAAAACGAGTCCAGATCTCTGAGTTGACCCGTTGGGCCGGCATGCTTTCCAGTAAGGCTTCTACAGAATCCGGCTTAACTAACAATAACCAACGTTGAGCACTGATTTTTACCGCTGTACCTTGCTCTAAAACGCGTACGTCATCGCGACAATCATTGAATTGGTTGAGCCACAGCTCAGCTTGTTTCCCGATCAGGCCTAAAGCGACATCTTGGCTTTGCTCGATGGTCACTTTAGAAAAAATCGCGTACTTTTTGAGTTCTCGTAATTCGACGTCAACTGCTGAAGCGGGTTGGAACATGGCGTAGCCATCTCGATGATGAAATAAACGAAAAGCGCTCCATACTTTGCCTTTCGCGTCGCAGTGGGCACCGTAAACCATTTGTTGTGCAGGTAATGCAACCACATTACAGGTGAGCTGTCCTTGTAAGTAAGGTTTACTGTCGATGCCTGAAACGTAGATTGCGGCCCATTGTTCGAGATGGGTCACCATCAATTCAGGCAATCGATCGTTGGCGGTCACTAAAAGAGGGGTAAATGTATTTTTCCAGCTCATATCCTTCACCTAACTGAAATGATTTTCACTATGTTAATCTGGATCAAGTTTTTTGTCAGCTTGAATAGGGACTGTGACTAAGCTACTAGTTGTATTGAGGGTTGCTTGTTACACTTGCTGAAAATCTACCTAAGGTGAGGAAAGTCGATGTACACTACGCAAGAGAAAGCACGAGTGAAATGGGCATGCCGTCGTGGCATGTTAGAGCTTGATGTGGTTGTCATGCCCTTTTTCGAGGAGTGTTTTGAAGCCTTGAGTGAATCAGAACAGCAAGATTTTGTCTCTTTACTTGAGTGCGATGATCCGGATCTTTTTACTTGGATCATGGGGCATGGTCGCTCAGAAAATCTCGGTCACGCTGCCATGGTAGACAAGATTGTCGCTTATAATCTCAGCAAAGTCCGTTAAGCTTGCTTTAACTCCTTCCCTGTTTGCCCATATTACCGCGTGGTGTCTGTTGATGCTGCTGATATGGGCATTATTAATTTCACCCATCCCTCTCGTGGCCGCAGTGGTTATTCTGTGTTATTGGTTAAAGACGCCTTTATTAGATTGGCTGCCAGTCACCTTGTCAGAAGAGATCGAGATTGATTTTTCCGGACGGCTGCGATGGGCAGACCAAGAGTTTTCCTACCAAGGTGTATCGTTATTATATCGAGGATTATTCATTCGTTTTTATGGTCGACAGCGATCAGTACTCTTATGGCGAGATAGCTGTTCTGAAACGGATTATCGTCAGTTGCTGGGGCGCTTAAAACGGGAGCACTCAGGCTCCCGTTGACGCTATCATCTTGGTGAGAGAATGGTTGGGCCACTTTTTTCTAGTGGTTGCGGATAGTCTAACGTGTAGTGTAACCCTCGGCTCTCTTTGCGTTGCATCGCACAGCGGACCATAAGCTCTGCGACCTGCAATAAGTTACGCAGCTCAAGGAGGTTATTGGATACTCGGAAATGACTGTAGTATTCATGGGTTTCTTGCTGCAATAACTGAATGCGTCGTAAAGCTCGTGCTAAGCGTTTATCGGTACGAACAATGCCCATGTAATCCCACATAAATAGACGGAGTTCATGCCAATTGTGTTGAATGACGACTTCTTCATCCGAGCAAGTCACTTTACTTTCGTCCCAATGAGGCAGTGACGGTGGCATCTGGGCTTGAGGATGCTGACGTAAAATATCCTGCGCCGCAGACCAAGCATAAACCACACACTCTAACAAAGAGTTAGACGCCATGCGGTTGGCACCATGCAAACCGGTATAACTGACTTCACCAATCGCATACAACTGTTTAAGATCGGTTTGACCTTGTTGATTGATAACCACACCACCACAGGTGTAATGAGCCGCTGGGACAATCGGGATCGGTTCTTTGGTCATATCAATGCCCAAATCCATCAGTCGACTATGTATGGTTGGAAAATGCTTCTCTATAAACTCAGCAGGCTTATGGCTGATGTCAAGATACATACAATCAGCGCCTAAGCGTTTCATCTCATAGTCGATGGCTCGAGCGACGATATCCCGTGGGGCTAGTTCGGCCCGCGGATCAAAATCGGTCATAAAGCGGCTGCCATCGGGGCGACGTAAATAAGCGCCTTCACCGCGCAGTGCTTCGGTAAGCAGGAAATTACGAGCCTCTGGATGATACAAACACGTCGGATGAAATTGGTTAAATTCCAGATTGGCGACTCGGCAACCTGCGCGCCATGCCATTGCGATACCATCTCCCGAAGAGACGTCTGGATTTGAGGTGTATTGATATACCTTTGATGCTCCGCCGGTCGCGAGCACAACAAATTTAGCTCGAATCGTCTCAACGTGTTCATCGTTACGATTCCAGACATAAGCCCCGACCACTTTATCCGCATCGCCACCAATTTTATCTTCGGTGATCAAATCGAGCGCATTGTAGCGCTCAAACAGGCGAATATTAGGATGATGGAGAATATTATCTTGCAGCGAGGTTTGCATCGCCATGCCGGTGGCGTCAGCGGCGTGCAAAATACGTCGATGGCTATGACCACCTTCACGGGTTAAATGGTAACGTGGCTGCCCCGCGGGATCGTTCTCTTCTCTATCAAAAGGAACGCCGCCATCGATAAGCCACTGAACACACGCTTTGGCATGCTCAGCGATAAATTGTACCGTCTCTTGGTCGCAGATCCCTGCGCCAGCGATCAGCGTGTCTTGCACATGAGATTCGATACTATCGGATTCGTCAAACACCGCCGCAATACCGCCTTGTGCGTAATAGGTCGCCCCTTCACTACGAGGTCCTTTGCTCAATACAATCACATGACAGTGCTCGGCTACTTGCAGCGCTAAAGATAAGCCTGCCGCGCCACTACCTACTATCAATACGTCGCATTGATGTTCTCGAGAGTCGTTCATAAGATGGTTTACTTCCTGAATTTTAAGTGGAACACGCCCACTTGAAATTAAACTAAAGCTGACAAGGTATTTACTTGTTGTAAACGTGACTAACCTTTAAGATCTTTATACCTTGCTGCCTATACCTCAAGTAATCTAACTTAGGTATCCGTTGTTCATTACAGCATAATGCGCAGCGTAAAGGAAAATTTTACCTGGCATTGAACTTTCTGTGTGTAATTGAGTCACAATAGTGCTCATGTAAGCAGTGGTGTCAAGCAAGCATTCTGCATAATTAGAGCCCATATCTGAGAAGGTAGGGGGATAACAATAGGAGTAACCGCTCGAATGAACGAGCAGCTGACCGATCAAGTGTTGATTGAGCGAGTTCAGAACGGAGATAAGCAGGCATTTAATCTTTTGGTGTTGAGATACCAAAATAAGGTGTGCAATCTTATTTCGCGGTATGTGAGCAACGCTGGAGACGTGCCCGATGTCGCACAAGAAGCGTTTATTAAAGCGTATCGTGCGATTCCGACGTTTCGCGGTGAGAGTGCGTTTTATACTTGGTTATATCGCATTGCTGTCAATACTGCGAAAAATCATATCGTCGCTCAAAGCCGCCGGCCACCCGCGAATGATATTGATGCTGAAGACGCTGAATTTTACGAAACTAATAATGCATTAAAAGAAATATCGAACCCTGAAAACATTACGCTGTCCAAAGAGTTGAAGCAGGCGGTGTTTAATGCGATAGAGGCGTTGCCTGAAGATTTAAAAACTGCGATGACGTTGCGAGAGCTGGAAGGTTTAAGCTACGAAGAGATCGCCGAAGTCATGGATTGCCCCGTTGGTACGGTGCGTTCTCGTATCTTCCGTGCTCGTGAAGCGGTCGAAAAGCGGATTAAACCGCTTTTGTAACCGATAATGAGCAATAAACATGGTGAAAATAATGGCTGACAAAGAAAAGCTTTCAGCGCTTATGGATGGCGAAGTGGTCGATAAATCGTTGTTACAAACGATCGCTCACGATGATGAAAGTCTCGATACGTGGAAAAACTACCACTTGATCGGTGATGTCATGCGTGGCGATGCCCCCGTGAGTTCAGAATGGAATATTGCTGGAAGCGTCGCTTTCGCTCTAGAAAATGAACCAGCTCATACTCGGTTAAGCGCCGTCACAACAAGTAAATCTGCTGAGCCTCGACTTGAGGAGCAGCCTTCAGCGCAAAAAGCTCGTCGTCAGTTGCCTGCTTGGCTTAGCCAGCTTGGACAAGTGGCGATTGCGGCCAGTGTGTCGTTAGCGGTGATTATTGGTGTTCAGCAATACGGTGGCAGCGATACTGTTGGCGCGCAAGATGATCAAATTCCGGTTTTACAGACAATCCCATTTTCAGGCAGCGCTGAGCCAGTGAGTTTGACGCGTGATTCCGTCAATCGACACTCCAGTAATGAAGCCAGCATGCAAGAGCAGCGTCGGCGAATTAATGCGTTACTGCAAGATTACGAACTACAGCTAAGATTAAACAGTGATAATCTAGCCCCTCACACTCACCTAACTGAACCGGTAGTGGAATGAAAAAAATCCTGATCAGTGTGCTGGCACTGTTCAGTTTGCATGTAACTCAGGCCTTTGCAGAGGAATTATCTGCGGAGGCTTTGTTGCATCAGATGAACGACGCAAGTCAGCATCTTAATTATGAACTCTCTTATATTCTGCTGAAGAAAAACAGCATTGAGCCTTTGCTGTATCGTCACGCTCGGCAAGATGACCAACAATTTGCACATTTAATTTATCTGAGCGGTCCTGTACGAGAAGTGATTCGCCGTGGTAATGAAGTCAGCTACATCGAACCCGGTGTTGAGCCTTTTACGATTGAATCTGGCACTATGGTCGCTCCAACTATTCCGATGCTCAACAGTGATGTCGCTAAGCTTGGTCAATACTACGATTTTGTTAAGATGGGGCGCGCTCGTGAAGCAGGGGCCGCCTGCCAAGTATTACGGATTGTTCCTAAAGATGGTTTGCGCTATTCCTATGTATTGTGGATAGATGAGCACAGTTCGCTGCCTTTACGTGCCGATTTAGTCGATCGTGATGGAGAAGTGCTTGAACAGTACCGCACTATTTCTTATTCAATTAATGATCAATTAGCTACGCTGATGTCTGGACTGAATAAGGTTCAACTGCCTGAAGTGTTGTCATTGCCTAAAGGTAATATTCAGCAAACTTTTTGGACCGTGGGTTGGAAGCCTGATGGGTTTCAACCTCTTGAGCTAAATCGCTATCGGATGGCGATGACAGAGCGTTTAGTCGAGAGCCAGATGTTTTCCGACGGCCTGTTTAATTTTTCTGTGTATGTCTCTGTTCGTGATGACCATTCGCTCAAAGGCCAGTTGGTTCGGCAAGGTCGACGTACCTTACACAGTGTGATTAATGGCGATAACGAAATTTCCGTGGTCGGTGATATTCCTCCAGCAACTGCGCAGCGTATTGCTCAATCGATCACGTTTAGTCGTACTGAGGTCTCACCATGATGACCGCGCTAGCCACCGTGACTGAGGTAAAGCCCCAACCCAGTGGTTATCTCGTTGCGTTGAGTTGTGATCAGCAAACCAGCTGTAATCAATGTGCTTCGGTTAAAAGCTGTGGAACAGGTATTGTCTCAAAAGCGATAGGCAATAAAGCCTTATTTTGGCGCTTAGTGACCGATAAACCAGTCACCATCGGACAAATCGTCGAGATTGGTTTACCCGAAAAAAGCCTGCTGCAGTCGGCAGCCTTGGTCTACTTAGTCCCACTATTGATGATGATTGTGGGAGCGGTATTGGGAGAACTGTGGTTTGCCCCATTGTTAGGAGCATCGGAAGGCATCGTGATTGCTTGTGCGCTACTGTTTATGGGCTTAGGCGTTGTGATTGCAAAATATTTTTCTACTCAGTTAGAAAATGACTCATCACAGCAGGTGATCTTGCTGCGTGTCCTTGGTGAGCCGATCGCCTAAATTATGGTGCGAAGCCTAGCGAAATTGGGTAGAATCGGCCAACTTAAATGAAATGCCACTTCGGTGGCGTTTCTTATTCCCTAATCAGCAAAGAGTTTAGTCATCCCAAGCCTATGAAGCACATTCGTAACTTTTCGATCATCGCCCATATTGACCATGGTAAATCGACGTTATCTGACCGATTAATCCAAGTTTGTGGCGGATTAACCTCGCGTGAAATGTCAGAGCAAGTTCTTGATTCCATGGATCTTGAGCGTGAACGTGGTATCACCATCAAAGCGCAGAGTGTGACACTCGATTATCTCGCTAAAGATGGCCAAACCTATCAGCTTAACTTTATTGATACTCCGGGACACGTTGACTTCTCTTATGAAGTATCGCGCTCCCTTGCCGCTTGTGAAGGTGCCCTGTTGGTGGTGGATGCTGGTCAAGGGGTTGAAGCTCAAACCTTGGCTAACTGTTACACGGCCATTGAAATGGATCTCGAAGTGGTGCCGATCCTTAATAAAATCGATCTACCAGCGGCTGAGCCTGAGCGGGTTGCGGAAGAGATCGAAGACATTGTCGGGATTGATGCGATCGATGCCGTTCGTTGTTCCGCTAAAACCGGTTTAGGTGTCGATGATGTATTAGAGAAAATTGTTTCTCAAATACCGTCACCAGAAGGGGACCCTGAGGCACCCTTACAGGCGTTGATCATTGACTCTTGGTTTGATAACTACCTTGGTGTGGTTTCTTTAGTGCGTATCAAAAATGGCAGCTTGAAGAAAAACGACAAGATCAAAGTCATGAGCACTGGCCAAATCTGGGGCGTGGATCGAATTGGTATCTTTACTCCAAAACAGGTGGATACCAACGGATTGGGTTGTGGTGAAGTAGGCTGGGTCGTCTGTGGCATTAAAGATATTTTAGGTGCTCCTGTTGGTGATACATTAACGCTCGCCAAGAATGGCAGTGAAAAGCCATTACCGGGTTTTAAGAAAGTAAAACCACAAGTCTACGCAGGACTTTTCCCTGTTTCATCGGATGATTATGAAAACTTCCGTGATGCTTTGGGTAAATTGAGCCTCAATGATGCGTCACTGTTTTATGAACCAGAAACGTCTGCGGCGCTAGGGTTTGGTTTCCGTTGTGGCTTCTTAGGAATGCTGCACATGGAGATCATCCAAGAGCGTTTAGAGCGTGAGTACGATCTGGACTTGATCACGACGGCACCAACCGTTGTCTATGAAGTGCTTAAAACCGATAAAGAGACACTCTACGTTGATAGTCCGGCGAAATTACCAGCGATCAATGACATAGAAGAAATTCGTGAACCGATTGCGCGTTGTAATATCTTAGTGCCATCGGATTACCTAGGTAGTGTTATCACCTTATGTATTGAAAAACGCGGTACTCAGGTGGATATGATTTATCATGGTAATCAAGTGGCGTTGACCTACGATATTCCTATGGCAGAAGTGGTTTTAGACTTCTTTGACCGTTTGAAATCGACATCACGTGGTTATGCATCACTGGATTATGGTTTCCAACGTTTTGAAGAATCGAGCATGGTTCGCGTCGATGTACTCCTTAACGGAGAGAAAGTCGATGCGTTGGCAATCATCACCCATAAAGATCTTGCTCAAAATCGTGGTCGTCAGTTGGTCGAGAAAATGAAAGAGTTCATTCCTCGTCAGATGTTTGATATCGCAATTCAAGCGGCGATTGGCAACCATATTATTGCCCGTTCAACGGTTAAGCAGTTACGTAAAAACGTATTAGCGAAATGTTACGGTGGTGATATTAGCCGTAAGAAAAAACTGTTGAAGAAGCAGAAAGAAGGTAAGAAACGCATGAAGCAGATTGGTAACGTAGAGTTACCACAAGAAGCGTTCTTGGCTATCTTGCACGTAGGTAAAGATTAATCTTTTACTCGTGCGTTCAGCATTTGCTCTCAAGTGAAAGGGTCTTGGCCCTTTCACTTTCGTATTTTTAGATAAGGGAAGTCAATGGCGAATACATTTTCACTCATTTTGGTGATCGTTACTCTCGTGACCGGGATCATCTGGGCGTTGGAAAAGTGGCTGTGGTCAAAAAAACGTCTACAAAAACAAGCTCAAGTGCAGAACGAAACCAATGGGATTGATGCGGCAGTGGTTAGCAAAATCGCGCCACAACCTTGGTGGGTAGAAAATGCGGTCTCGATTTTTCCAGTGATCGCTTTTGTCTTAGTATTACGCTCGTTTATTTTTGAACCATTTCAAATCCCATCCGGCTCGATGATGCCAACGTTATTGGTTGGGGATTTTATTCTGGTTGAAAAATACGCCTATGGCCTTAAAGATCCTGTATGGCGCACACAATTAGTGGAAACTGGCAAGCCTGAGCGCGGCGATGTGGTGGTGTTTAAATACCCACCTAACCCAAGTATTGACTATATTAAGCGTGTGGTTGGCATGCCGGGCGATATTGTTCGCTACAGCCCGACGAAAGAGATTTGCATTCAGACTCAACAAGATTCCCGTTGCCAAACGGTGAAATTATCTAATGTGCTTGAAAGCGAATTTGTACAGAATAATATTCCATTAATGCAGATGGATGAACAACTGGGCCAGCAGGCACACAGTATTTTAGTTAACCCGTTACGGATGGATAATATTCGAGATTATCAACCTCGCGCGGGTGTTAATGAGTGGATTGTTCCACAAGGACACTATTTTGTGATGGGTGATAACCGTGACAATAGTGCTGACAGCCGTTTTTGGGGCTTTGTACCAGAAGAAAACTTAGTGGGTAAAGCCGTTGCTATTTGGATCAGTTTTGAATTTGAACGATCAGCAGATAGCATCTTGCCAGCTTGGATCCCAACCGGAGTGCGATTTAATCGTATAGGTGGCATTAATTAGGTCAGCATTTCGCTGACCCGTAACACATCGAGAGAGCATGAATTCTCCAATTAGTAGATTAGAACCCAAACTCGGTTATCAATTTAATGATCCCGAGTTTATGGAATTGGCGCTTACCCATCGTAGCGCCAATGGTAAACACAATGAACGTCTTGAGTTTCTGGGCGATTCAATTTTAAGTTTTGTCATTGCTGACGAATTATATCGTCGCTTTCCTAAGATCAATGAAGGTGATATGAGCCGCATGCGTGCCACACTCGTACGCGGCAATACCCTTGCGGAGTTAGGCCGAGAATTTGGCTTGGGAGATTACTTAAAATTAGGTCCAGGTGAACTGAAAAGCGGCGGTTTTCGTCGTGATTCAATTTTAGCTGATGCCGTAGAAGCGATTATCGGTGCGATTTATCTGGATAGTGATATCGAGATGGTGCGCGGGATTATCTTAAATTGGTATCAGCCGAGATTGGATGCCATCAAACCCGGCGTATCGCAAAAAGATCCTAAAACGCGTTTACAAGAGTTTTTACAAGGTAAACGTAGCCCGCTCCCTATCTATATTGTGACTAATATTAAAGGGGAAGCACACAACCAAGAGTTTACGGTATCGTGTGATGTTGCTGGCATTGCCACACCCGTTATAGGTAAAGGCACTAGCCGACGTAAAGCCGAACAAGCAGCGGCTGAAACTGCTCTGGAGCAATTAAACCATGGCTGATAAAGAATTCGATATTGATGCGTACTTTTCATCAGATCAAAAACCGAGCTCATCACCGGATAACCAACACTGTGGTTTTATCGCTATTGTTGGTCGCCCTAACGTTGGTAAATCGACGCTGTTAAATAATATTCTTGGGCAAAAAATTTCCATTACCTCACGTAAACCACAGACCACTCGCCATCGTATTATGGGTGTGGACACCAAGGGCGATTATCAAGCGGTTTATGTTGATACCCCCGGGCTGCACATTGAAGAAAAGCGGGCGATCAACCGTTTAATGAATCGTGCCGCCAGTAGCTCACTCAGTGATGTCAATTTAGTACTGTTTGTGGTGGATGGGACGCACTGGACTGCCGATGATGAGATGGTGCTCAATAAACTGCGTCAAGCCAATTTTCCGGTCGTGCTGTGCATCAATAAGGTCGATAACGTCAAAGATCGTAACGATGTGATGCGACACATGCAAGATCTTTCCAGCTTGATGAACTTTGTCGATATTGTGCCTATTTCGGCTAAGTTGGGGAAAAATATTGATGTGCTCCATCAGCATGTTCGTCATCATTTACCGAAAGCAAAGCACCATTTCCCTGAAGAGTATGTGACCGATCGTTCACAGCGTTTTATGGCTTCGGAAATTATCCGCGAGAAATTAATGCGTTTTACGGGGGAGGAATTACCTTACTCGGTTACCGTAGAGATTGAGCGTTTTGATTACAACCCAGAAACCGATGGTTTCCATATTAATGCCCTGATTTTGGTCGAACGGATTGGCCAGAAAAAAATGGTCATTGGTAAAAAGGGTGAGAAAATCAAAACCATTGGTCGTGAAGCCCGCCTCGATATGGAAGAGTTGTTTGGACGTAAAGTCTATTTAGAAACGTGGGTCAAAGTGAAATCTGGTTGGGCTGATGATGAGCGAGCTTTACGTTCATTAGGCTATATTGACGATTTATAAATCGTTTCTGGTGGGTTAAACGGCGCACCAGAAGATGATCCACAATGAGCTTAACGAATAAGACAGAGTCGCTTTATGCGGCTCTTTGCATCGTACATTTGGCCTTCTACGCTGTACTTTGATTGGAGTGGTTGGTGTCGTTATGATTGATGGTTTTCAGCGTTGCTTTGTCCTTAATCGCCGTCCTTATAGCGAATCAAGCTTAATTTTAGATGTATTTAGTGAAGAGTATGGTCGATTAACGTTGATGGCGAAGGGGGCTCGTGGCAAGCGCTCTCAGCTTAAAGGCGCTTTACAGCCGTTTACTCCACTATTGCTGAAATGGTCTGGCAACAGCACTATGAAGACATTACGTCAGGCTGAGTCGATAAGCTTAGGTCTTCCTTTAAGTGGCATCAGTCTCTACTCGGCGATGTACGTCAATGAATTGGTTGGCCGGGTCTTAGCGAATGACGTTCCCAGTCCCGCACTATTTCATGATTATTTGTTTGCGCTGACTGAGTTAGCGCAAAGTGATAATCCTGAGCCAGCCTTGCGTCGTTTCGAACTGGCATTATTGTCCTCTCTTGGCTATGGCGTTGATTTTTTACATTGTGCGGGCACCGGTGAGCCAATCACTCCGACGATGACCTATCGTTATCGTGAACAAAAAGGCTTTATTGCATCGGTAAGACGCGATAATTTAACCTTTTATGGCGATGAGCTGATTGCGATCAGTGAGCGACGCTTTACCACCAAAAATCAATTGCAAGCCGCAAAGCGCTTTACACGTATCGCCTTAAAGCCGTATCTTGGCGGCAAACCTTTAAAAAGTCGGGAGTTATTCCGACCCACAACGCTATCTAGAGCACGGAGTATAGAAACATGAGCTCAATTCTTTTAGGTGTCAATATTGACCACGTTGCCACGTTACGTAACGCGCGTGGTACCCGTTACCCTGATCCTGTGCATGCGGCAGAGATCGCTGAGCGAGCGGGAGCGGATGGCATTACCATTCACCTGCGAGAAGATCGTCGCCATATTCAAGACCGTGATGTGCGTATTTTGCGCGAAACCTTGCAAACGCGGATGAACCTTGAGATGGCGGTGACCGATGAGATGCTCGAAATCGCTTTAAACACTCAGCCTGAATTTGTTTGCTTGGTACCAGAAAAGCGTGAAGAGCTGACCACTGAAGGCGGTCTGGACGTACTAGGACAGTTAGAGAAAGTGAAAGCCGCGACCGAAAAATTGACCGCTGCAGGAATTAAAGTCTCTCTATTTATCGATGCCGATCGTGAGCAAATTGACGCCGCGAAAGCATGCGGTGCGCCTTTTATTGAATTGCACACTGGGCATTATGCAGAAGCCTCTAATGAGACAGAACAGCAAAATGAATTGAAAAAAATCGCGGCAGCAGCAGCCTACGCCAGCGATCTTGGTATTACGGTCAATGCCGGACATGGTTTGACGTACCACAACGTAGCGGCAATTGCTGCTATCCCTGAAATTTATGAGCTGAACATTGGTCATGCGATTGTAGGCCGAGCGGTGTTTGATGGTTTGAGTAAAGCGGTTGCAGATATGAAAGCCATCATGGATAACGTACGTCGTTAATCGTCGATGATTGTAGGCTTAGGCACAGACATTACTGAGATTGAACGCATTGAGAAGGTGCTTACCCGCAGTGGTAGTGCCTTTGCGGCGCGGATCCTCACCCCTGAAGAGCAGGTTAAATGTGCGGCTTTAAAACAGCCCGCGCGCTTTTTAGCCAAACGTTTTGCCGCCAAAGAAGCGGCGGCCAAAGCCTTAGGTACTGGGATCGCCAATGGTGTCACGTTCCATGATTTTCAAATCACCAATGATGCCCAAGGTAAACCTCATCTAACTCTTCATGGCCGAGCGAAGCAACTCGCCGAAGCCATGCAAGTCACATCCATTCATCTATCGCTTTCCGATGAGCGACATTATGCTGTCGCTACGGTGATTTTTGAGTCATTGGTGCCTTCGAATTAACCGCCTATCTCCACTACGCGTACTAGTGAAGGTATTGTGGCGCTTCGCTGAGTAGCTTCTCCATTTCATCTTGCAGTTCAAATAATTCTGGTTCGATATCACTGAGTTGGCTCCCTGAGCGCAACATGTGTTCCAAGGTTGCACAGATGGCTTTTAGTGATGGCGTACCGCTGTAAGAGCAGCTACCGTGTAGTTTATGGATATGATGCAGTAAATCGTCTAACGCATATTGATCATCTTGCTGTGCTTGATTCACCACTTGAATAACATCAGGAAGATAATTGACCAACAGTTGTAGCATCTCTTTAGCTAAGTCTTCTTTGCCTGCGGCTTGCTTTAAGGCCAGTGGCCAATCAATCACCATTGAAGAGGATAGATTGGCGGTAGAGTGGGGCGAGAGGATCGGCTCTGCTTGATGGTGGCTCAAGGGAAGTTTCTCTACACCATGAGTTAAGTGGGTTGGACTCCAGTGCACCAGTACTTGTTGTAAAATATGCTCTTCAATCGGTTTGGTTAGGTAATCGTCCATGCCCGCTTTTAGCAGCCGATCTCGCTCTCCGGCCATGGCGTGTGCGGTTACCGCAATAATCGGTGTGGTGGCATTGAGCGGTAACTGTTTAATTGCTTTACAAGCGCTAACCCCATCCATATGTGGCATCTGAATATCCATTAAAATGATATCAAAGGCGCGCAGCGTCGCTTGCTCCACTGCGCTTATTCCATCGCTGCAAGTGACCACCTGTGCAACCCTTTCCTGCAGTAGGGCGCTGATCAGTTTTAAGTTGGCTGGGTTGTCATCAACCGCCATCACGGTCAAGGGCAGTTTATCTATTTCACGCGGTTGCTCTATAGGCGTCGCTCGTGTCGGCTGATGAGCTAATAAGGTTTGCAATAGTTTGCGGCGTGACAACGGTTTAGTGACGCATTGTACCGGATAATGCTTCATCAGTTGGTCTGCCAATGCCAGCTCGGTACTTGGTGTACCAATAATGACATGTGGTGCAGATTGCAATGCTTGTTGAATCCATTGCTCCACGATGGTGCTGTCGGTTTCTTTCGTTGGTGATAAATTCAGTAAAATATAATCGTAGTGTTCCGATTCTTCAGGCATCGATGAGCGATAGGTAACGCTTAACCCGGCTTGCACTAACTGCTGCTGAACAATAGAAGCGGCCTGCATATTAGGTTCAACAAGTAATAACTGTTTATCTAATAGCGCCTGCGGATCGACCCAATCACTGATTGGCATGGTTGTCGCAGGTAAACGCAACGTAAACCAGAATGTCGAACCTTGATGCAGCCGGCTGGTTAAACTGATTTCGCCGCCCATTTGCCCGACTAACTTTTGCGTGATGACTAAGCCCAAACCTGTGCCACCGTAACGACGCGAAATGCTCGCATCCGCTTGACTAAAGGCTTGGAAGAGCTGGGCCTGCTGACGTTCTGAAATGCCGATTCCGGTGTCGCGGACCATAAACTGCAACTCAACCATATCATCCCGTTGTGAGCGCATTTCGACGCTGATATCAATGTTGCCACGTTCGGTAAACTTAATCGAGTTGCCGACTAAATTGGTTAAGACTTGTTGAATGCGTAGTGGATCGCCGACGAGGCCTAACGGGATCTTTGGATCAACTTTGAGCGTGATTTCTAAGCCTTTTTCATGGGCGCTGGTGGCCTGGAGATTAACCACTTCTTCTAAGGTTTCTTGAAATTCAAAAGGAATATTTTCCAGAGCGAGCTTGCCCGCTTCGAGTTTTGAGAAATCAAGGATGTCATTAATGATGGTTAATAAGTTATTGGCTGATTTCTCAATGGTTTGTAGGTAGTCAGTTTGACTGTTGGTTAACTGGGTTTTCAGCATTTGACGCGTAAAGCCGATCACCCCATTGAGCGGAGTACGCAGTTCGTGTGACATATTGGCTAAAAACTCAGATTTAATTCGAGCGGCTTCTTGAGCGCGCTTTTTGGCAATATCCAGTTCAACGTTTTGGATCTCTAATTGCTCAAGGGTTTCGCGCAGATCTGAGGTGGCTTGATCAATACTGTGTTGCATTTCTACATGGTATTCGGATAGCGAGACCGCCATGGCATTAATGCCTTTACGTAGCGAGTCCAACTCACCATGCATTCTCCCTTCAATTCGAACATCTAAATGGCCGCGCCGAATGCGGTCAACCATGTTTTTCATATGGGTAATGGGACGAGTCACGTCGTGCATGAGGCGAACGGCGAAAACGCTAGAGAGCACTAAGCCCATAATTAATACTAAGCAGGCGGAGAAAATCTCTTGATATTGTTGTAAACGCAACGAGGAGAGATCTAATTCAATGGCAATATAACCCAGTACCGGTACCGATCGCGCGCTGTTGGTATTATCTTCGAGTAGGCGACTTTCTGCCAAAATCGGTGTACGGAGAATCAGGGTGTTATCATGTTGCTGAGCGCTGCCGAGGACGGGGATCGGTTGCTCTTTAGGGTACATCAAGCTTTCAAAGTTGGGATGAAAGTTGGAGGTAACAAATAACTCATGGCGAGCATCGAATACCGCAATACTGCGTACTAATTTGGAATGTTTACGATGAGCATAACTAATGATCCGTCGTACCGATTCTCTACTTTGGTTTTTTAACGCTTCTTCGCTGGCAATCGCCAGTGGTTCAATGATACTTGCCCCAGAATTGAGAACCTGAATTTCCAAATCGTGGTAACGATTGAATGAGAATAAAGCGCTAAGCAGTAACCCAATAATTAAGGTTGGTGCTAAAGTCAGGGTAATAACACGCGCACGTAAGCCATATTTGGTCATTATTGTCTAAACATCGTGGTGTGGATATGGGAAAATAACCCGCATTACAGTGGCGAAGCTATTCAATAAGTCGCTATCGTGGTTGAGTCAGACGGCGGTTGTCTACCTACAACGCTAAGCCACTATAGCTTAATGCAAGAGTAATGGCTTCGACAATCTTCCCCACACAGAATAGTGATGCTGGGGCAAAAACCTTTTTATAAATCACACTTAGGCACAGAGCATGGCACGTTTTTTCCAAGCGAAGAAGAACACCTCGATTCAATCTAAACATCAGTCAGTCATGGTGACTAAGCTGGATCATCTTGGCGCGGGGATTGCGTATCAGCAAGACAAACCGACTTTTATTGACGGAGCGTTGCCTGGTGAAGAAGTTGTGATTCAAATCACTGAAAGTAAAAGCAAATTTTCGCGGGCAAAGCTTATCAAGGTGCTTGCCCCTAGTCCCGAACGCGTCGTGCCATTTTGCCAATATTATCAGCAGTGTGGCGGATGCGATTTGCAACACTTATCTCGTGAAGCGCAAATTACTCATAAACAGCAAACTCTTAGCCATTTAATGAGCAAGTTCGCTAAGCAAGCGGTACCATTGTCAGCGTCGATCATTGATGAAGATAAAGGCTACCGTCGCCGAGCGCGACTCAGTTTATGGTGGGATAAAAAAACACGGCAATTGCAGGTTGGGTTTCGGCGTAAGCAGAGTAAAAGTATTGTCAATGTGACGGATTGCCCAGTCCTTGAACCTCATCTTAATCAATGCTTAGCTGAGTTAAAACCTTTACTGAGTGGGTTTAAGCAGCCAGAACAACTGGGGCATGTTGAGTTGATCAAAGCCGATAATACCAGTGTGCTTTTATTGCGCCATTTAGCGCCGTTACCGAGTGCCGATAAGCAACGTTTGTCTGAATTCGCTCAGCGTCATCAATTGGCATTGTATTTGTTGACCGATGATCACCCGTTGGAGCATGTGCAAGGTGAAACGCCTTACTATCAAGAGACGGGAGTGACGATGCATTTTTTGCCCACTCACTTCATTCAGGTTAATCAATCCATCAACCAGCGCATGGTTGACCAAGCTATCGAATGGTTAGAGATTCAAGCCAATGACCGAGTGCTTGATCTCTTTTGTGGCTTAGGCAATTTTAGTTTACCGCTGGCACGCATTGCTCACTATGTGGTTGGGGTTGAAGGCGTCGATGAGATGGTTTCAGTGGCCAGTGAGAATGCTCATTTGAACCAGATCAATAATAGCGCCTTTTACCAAGCCAATTTGGAACAAGATATGACCAAGGCAACGTGGGCGGCTGAAAAGTTTGATAAAATACTGCTTGATCCGGCGCGAGCGGGCGCAGCAGGGATTGTTGAACAGTTGGGACAATTATCGGCTCAACGTATTGTTTATGTCTCGTGTAACCCCGCAACTTTAGCGCGTGATAGCCAAAGCTTACTCAATCAAGGTTATCATTTGGCGAAATTGGCTATGCTTGATATGTTTCCTCATACTAGTCATTTAGAATCGATGGCTCTGTTTGTAAAAAATCGGTAAGCGGCTGAACTTTCGGGAGCGAAAGTCAGTCGATACCCTAAAATCTAAAAATTAGGATTATCCCTATGGTTGCGGTTCGTAGCGCACATTTAAACCCAGACGAACAGTTTGAACTAGAAAAATGGATTGCTAGTTTGCAGCAAGATAGCAAAACGACGGCGAGACTGATGGAAGTCTATCGTCAGTGTGATCATTGGCTTGAGGGGCACTCTCAAGGTCCAATGTTGCTATGGCGTGGACGGGAAATGATCGAAATATTGATCACTTTGTCGATGGATAAACCCACCTTAGTGGCAGCGCTACTGTTTCCGATTGCCACCAGCGGTTTGTTGGATCAAGAAGAACTCGAAGAGCATTACGGCAAAGAGATCATCAAGTTGATTCATGGTGTTGAAGAGATGGCAGCGATTGGGCAACTCAATATCACCATGCAAGGCAGTGAAGCGTCGGCACAAGTTGATAATGTTCGCCGTATGTTGTTGGCGATGGTTGATGATTTTCGTTGTGTAGTCATTAAGTTAGCAGAACGAATTTGCAATTTACGTGAAGTAAAAGACCAGCCTGATGAAGTGCGTCGCGCCGCAGCTAAAGAGTGCGCCAATATCTATGCGCCACTAGCGAACCGTTTGGGGATTGGTCAGTTAAAATGGGAAATTGAAGATTACGCGTTTCGTTATCAACAACCAGATACTTATAAACAAATCGCTAAACAGCTCTCTGAGCGGCGTATTGTCCGTGAACAATACATCCGTGATTTCGTCAATGATCTTCGCCAAGAGATGCAAGCATTGAATATCAATGCTGAGGTGAGTGGTCGTCCTAAGCATATCTACAGCATTTGGCGCAAAATGCAGAAGAAAAACCTCGCGTTTGATGAGCTGTTTGATGTGCGCGCGGTGCGGATCATCGCTGATAAATTGCAAGACTGTTACGCCGCTTTAGGCATTGTGCATACTAAATATAAACACTTGCCGGGCGAATTTGACGACTATGTGGCCAATCCGAAACCTAATGGTTATCAGTCGATTCATACGGTGATTTTAGGCCCCGAAGGCAAAACCATTGAGATTCAGATCCGAACTAAGCAGATGCATGAAGAGTCTGAGCTTGGCGTTGCCGCGCACTGGAAATATAAAGAAGGCGCATCGACGGCTCGTAGTGGTTATGATGAAAAAATCACCTGGCTACGTAAGCTGCTTGATTGGCAAGAAGAGATGTCCGACTCAGGGGAAATGCTTGATGAACTGCGCAGTCAAGTCTTTGACGATCGGGTCTATGCCTTTACGCCGCGTGGTGACGTCGTCGATTTACCGATGGGCGCAACACCGCTCGATTTTGCTTACCATATTCACTCAGAAGTAGGTCATCGCTGCATTGGCGCTAAAGTGGCAGGGCGAATTGTGCCGTTTACCCATAAATTACACATGGGAGATCAGGTAGAAATTATTACCGCTAAAGAGCCTAATCCTTCTCGTGATTGGTTAAATCCATCACTGGGCTTTGTGCATTCTGGTCGGGCTCGAGCCAAAATCAACGCTTGGTTTCGTAAACAGAGCCGAGAGAAAAACCTCGAAGCGGGACGTGAAATTCTCGAAAACGAATTGGCAAAAATTGGCGCTAAGTTAAAAGATGCCGAAGCGTACGCGTTAAAGCGCTTTAATGTTAATAGCGCCGATGAGCTTTACGTTGGTGTTGGCAGTGGTGATCTGCGCATCAATCAAATCATTAATCATATCAATGCATTAGTGAATAAGCCCACCGCTGAAGAAGAAGATAAGATCGCCTTAGAAAAATTAGCCGGTGAAGTAAAAACGACCACCACTCAAACCACTCACAAGGATGCGGTCGTGGTGCAAGGGGTGGATAATTTAATGACCCATCTTGCTCGTTGCTGTCAGCCGATTCCTGGTGATGATATTCGCGGTTATATCACTCAAGGACGCGGTATTTCGGTACATCGTAGCGATTGCGAGCAGCTTGAAGAACTCAGTCACCATGCGCCTGAACGCATCATTGAAACGGTTTGGGGGCGAGGTTTTGTGGGAACTTATCGCTTGACGTTACGGATTGAAGCGATGGAACGCAGCGGGTTATTAAAAGACATCACCACATTACTGGCTAACGAGAAAGTGAAAGTGATCAGCATGAAAAACCGCAGTGATTATAAACGTCAATTGACGATCATGGACTTTGAGTTAGAGGTCAATAGTGTTGAAGTTCTACAGCGGATCATGAAGCGAACGGAGCAAATCAAAGACGTTATGCTCGTCAAACGATTGGGCTGAACCATGACCTACGCCGATCAGTGCGAGTGGCGATGGCGTCGTGTCGCTGATTAGTCCTTAATCAATAACGAGGTGCGATGATGCTCATTGGCCTCGTTATTACGTATCAGTAAAGAGAAAGTATGTCTCATCCTATTGTACAACTTGAACAGATTATGGCGCAGTTACGTGATAAAGAGCATGGCTGCCCATGGGATAAACAACAAACCTTTGAAACGATTATTCCGCATACCATCGAAGAAACCTATGAAGTCGTCGATGCGATAGTCCAGCAAGATTGGCCTAACTTACAAGAAGAACTCGGCGATTTATTGTTCCAAGTGATTTTTTATAGCCAGCTGGCTAAAGAGCAAGGATTATTCGAGTTTTCTGATGTGGTAGACACCGTCAATGAAAAGCTCACTCGCCGTCATCCGCACGTCTTTTCTGACGCAAAGTTTGCCGATGAGCAGCAACTGGCTGCCCATTGGCAGGCCGAAAAACATAAAGAAAAGCAGCAAGCAGGCAAAACAGAACAAAGTATTCTAGACTCAATACCACAAGCGTTACCGGCCTTGTCGCGGGCTAATAAAATCCAAAAGAAATGCGCTCAATTTGGTTTTGATTGGTCAAGTGTCGGCCCTGTGGCGGAGAAGGTGCAGGAAGAGTTGGATGAGGTGATGGCGGAAGTGCTGCAAGTGCCCGTCGATGAGCAAAAGGTAGAAGAAGAGCTTGGGGATTTACTGTTTGCGACGGTTAATCTGGTTCGTCATTTAGGTAAGGATCCTGAACTGGCCTTAAATAAAGCCAATCATAAGTTTGTACGCCGTTTTCAAGCCGTAGAGCAATTAGCATCATTAGCTGAGCAGTCACTAACCAGTTTGACATTAAACGAGTTAGATGCGTTATGGGAACAAGTAAAACGACAAGAGAAAAAGGTTCGTTGACTCTATGTATCGCATGGATCTTCTCACTGCGTCATTTTGAGCGAGTTAATCAACCGTGGTGAGCCAAGAAAAAGCACCGACTTCAATCTGTTTGATTTGAAGCAAAAAATAAAAAACTGAGTGTGATAGATTTCACGTTGTGGCGATAAATGGGTTCTGGTATAGTTTTATCCCGTCCAGAAGAAATCCATTTCCCTCATTCAACCAATTTCAGGTTAAACATGACAACAAATTATATTTTTGTTACTGGCGGGGTTGTATCCTCTCTAGGTAAAGGTATTGCAGCAGCATCGCTTGCGGCGATTTTAGAAGCTCGTGGTCTTAAAGTGACCATGATGAAGCTTGACCCTTACATCAACGTTGATCCGGGCACAATGAGCCCAACCCAACATGGTGAAGTGTTTGTCACGGAAGATGGCGCTGAAACTGACCTTGACCTTGGTCACTACGAACGTTTTATTCGTACCAAAATGACTAAGCGCAATAACTTTACTGCTGGTCGTGTTTATGCTGATGTATTGCGTAAAGAGCGTCGTGGTGATTACCTAGGTGCAACGATTCAGGTTATTCCTCATATTACCAATGCGATCAAAGATCGTGTTCTTGCTGGCTCTGAAGGCCATGAAATCGCGATTGTTGAAGTTGGTGGTACCGTCGGTGATATCGAGTCTTTACCTTTCATGGAAGCTATCCGTCAGTTAGCGATCGAAGTCGGTCGTGAGCGGGCGATGTTTATGCATCTGACGTTAGTGCCTTATCTTGCTGCCGCTGGTGAAGTAAAAACCAAACCAACCCAACATTCGGTTAAAGAGCTACTCTCGATTGGTATTCAACCTGATATTCTGGTTTGTCGTAGTGATCGAGTGATCCCTGCGAATGAGCGTAAGAAAATTGCTCTATTCTGTAACGTCCCTGAAAAAGCCGTTATCTCAATGAAGGATGTTGATTCGATCTACAAAATCCCTCAGCTTATCAAGTCACAAGGTTTAGATGACTTGGTATGTGCACGTTTTGGTATTACCGCTCCAGAAGCCGATCTTACCGAGTGGGAACGAGTCATTTATGAAGATGCTAACCCAACGGGTGAAGTGACGATTGGCATGGTCGGCAAATACATCGAGTTACCGGATGCGTATAAATCGGTTAACGAAGCACTGAAACACGCGGGCCTTAAAAACCGTTTAAGCGTGCATATCAAATACATCGATTCGCAAGATGTTGAAACCAAAGGTGTTGAAATCTTAGAAGGTGTTGACGCTATTTTGGTTCCAGGTGGCTTTGGTGATCGTGGTATTGAAGGTAAAATCCTTGCTGCTCAATATGCACGTGAAAATAATGTCCCTTATTTAGGCATCTGTCTGGGGATGCAAGTGGCGTTGATTGAATACGCACGTAATGTTGCGGGTATGGAAGGCGCGCATTCAACAGAATTTAACAAAGAAACCCCATTCCCTGTGGTAGGCTTAATTACCGAGTGGGTTGATGGTGAAGGTAACGTAGAAGAGCGTACCGAAAGTTCCGATTTGGGCGGCACCATGCGTTTAGGTTCGCAGCTTTGTCACTTGACGAAAGGCACCAAAGCTTATGAGCTTTATGGTAGCGCGACGATTCATGAGCGTCATCGCCATCGTTATGAAGTGAATAACCATCTTCGTCCAAAAATTGAAAAAGCAGGCTTGAAAGTGTCTGGATTGTCAGCAGACAAGAAACTGGTGGAAGTGATTGAAAACCCAGCTCATCCATGGTTTGTTGCGGCTCAATTCCACCCAGAATTCACATCGACGCCTCGTGATGGTCATCCATTATTTGCAGGTTTTGTGAAAGCAGCCGGTCAGTTCCAACGCGGTGAATTAAAGTAAAAGGATATGGGTAGCGGCTTAAGTTGTGCGGCTATCCTTTTAGTTTTGACATTTAAATTCAATGAGAGGAAACATTAATGTCTAAGATCGTTAAAGTTCTAGGTCGTGAAATCATCGACTCACGTGGTAACCCAACAGTAGAAGCTGAAGTACACCTAGAAGGCGGTTTCGTTGGTATGGCAGCTGCTCCATCTGGTGCATCTACTGGTTCTCGCGAAGCGCTTGAGCTACGTGACGGCGACAAGTCTCGTTTCCTAGGTAAAGGTGTTCTTAAAGCGATTGCTGCGGTTAATGGCCCAATTGCTGATGCTCTTGTCGGTAAAGACGCAAAAGATCAAGCGACGATTGACCAAGTGATGATCGACCTTGATGGCACGGAAAACAAATCTAAGTTTGGTGCGAACGCGATTCTTGCGGTATCACTAGCGAACGCGAAAGCAGCCGCTGCCGCTAAAGGTATGCCTTTGTATGAGCACATCGCTGAGTTAAACGGCACTCCTGGTCAATTCTCTATGCCTCTACCAATGATGAACATCATCAACGGTGGTGAGCACGCCGATAACAACGTAGATATCCAAGAGTTCATGATCCAACCTGTTGGCGCAAAAACGCTAAAAGAAGCAGTACGTATGGGCGCAGAAGTGTTCCATAACCTAGCTAAAGTTCTTAAATCTAAAGGCTACAACACTGCTGTTGGTGACGAAGGTGGTTTCGCTCCTAACCTAAAATCTAACGCTGAAGCGCTAGAAGTTATCGCAGAAGCGGTTGCAGCGGCTGGCTACGTGTTAGGTAAAGACATCACTCTAGCGATGGACTGTGCAGCATCTGAGTTCTTCGACAAAGAAGCCGGCATCTACAACATGAAAGGTGAAGGTAAAACCTTCACTTCAGAAGAGTTCAACCACTACCTTGCTGAGCTAGCTAACAAGTTCCCAATCGTATCTATCGAAGACGGTCTTGATGAGTCAGATTGGGATGGCTTCAAGCACCAAACTGAACTACTTGGTGACAAGCTGCAATTAGTGGGTGATGATCTGTTCGTAACCAACACTAAGATCCTGAAAGAAGGTATTGAGAAAGGTATTGTTAACTCAATCCTGATCAAGTTTAACCAAATCGGTTCACTAACTGAAACATTGGCTGCTATCAAGATGGCGAAAGATGCTGGTTACACTGCTGTTATCTCTCACCGTTCAGGCGAAACTGAAGATGCAACGATTGCTGATCTAGCGGTAGGTACTGCTGCAGGTCAAATCAAAACGGGTTCTATGAGCCGTTCTGATCGCGTTGCTAAGTACAACCAATTGATCCGTATTGAAGAAGCGCTAGCGGGTCGTGCTCCTTTCAACGGTCTAAAAGAAGTGAAAGGCCAAGCGTAATCCTTTTGGATACGGCTTAGCATTATTGCTTAGAGAACGCCCTGCATAGCAGGGCGTTTTTTTATATTGAAGATAAGTACAAGGCCGGTGCAGTAGGGGGCTTATGCCGCTGCGCTAATCGCTTGTATTCGTCGTTTATTAAGCTCTTCTTTAATAGCTTTTCCCTGAAAACCATCAGCGATCACCTGCTGTACCTCGACACTTAGAGCCGCTTGATAAGCATTAAGAAAGAGATCGCGTTGCGGATAAGCGTTTGCTTCGCAGCCTAATCGACCAGCGTGATCCGCCTGACAACAGAGCAAAACGTCATGCAAACGCTCGGGTTTACGCCAGACATCGAGTTTGTCGAGTATCTTAAGCTTGGTGCTTGCTTTAAGCTCTGCCGCTCGATGAATGTTTGAATGTTGTTCACAGACTAATAATGCTAGATCTTTGCACTCATTAGGAATGCGGACACGTTCGCATAACGCGTTAATAATCTTAACTCCGGTATGGCAGTGCATTTTGTGGCTTGGCCATTCATTCTGCGGTGTTACGCCTTTACCTACATCATGTACTTGCGCAGCAAAACGCACCGCAATGGATGGAGAGAGCTTTGCCGCTTGTGCGGCGACCATTAACGTGTGTACTCCGGTATCTATTTCAGGGTGCCACTGCTTGGGCTGTGGGACACCGAATAAGCGGTCAATTTCAGGTAATATAATAGCCAGCGCCCCACATTCGCGCAGTGTAGAGAGAAAGACTTCTGGATTCGCGGTCGAAAGCGATTTATGCCACTCTTGCCAGATGCGCTCCGCGGTTAAATGATGTAACTCTCCAGATTGAGCGATCTGTGTCATTAATTGCATCGTCTCGCTAGCAATGGTAAACCCGAGATGTGCTAACTTTGCCGCAAATCGTGCGACGCGAAGGACGCGAAGCGGATCTTCGATAAAGGCATCAGAAACGTGGCGTAATAGACGGTTGTGCAAATCACGCTGACCCCCATAGGGATCAATCAGCTTGCCGGTGTTGTCTTGTGCTATGGCGTTGATCGTCAGATCGCGCCGAGCGAGGTCTTCTTCAAGACTGACATCTGGGGCGTAATAACAAGCAAATCCGGTATAGCCTGATCCTGTTTTACGCTCGGTACGAGCCAGAGCATATTCTTGTTTTGTCTTAGGGTGTAAGAAGACAGGGAAATCTTTACCGACCGCTTGATAGCCGGCTTGACGCATTTGCTCTGGACTACTGCCGACGACGACCCAATCTTGATCATGTACTGGCAAAGAGAGTAATTGATCGCGCACCGCGCCACCGACGAGATAAACTTGCACAGAGGCTCCTTATTGAGAAAACAAGTGCGAAGACAAAAACGGCCACCTTAGGTGACCGTTGTTCGTGTCATTATGCCCATCCGGCCGGATTACGTTTACGGCGAGGGATAATGTGTGGCAGCACTAGACCAAACAGCAAGCCGCCGCCAGCAACGCCACCGCCATAGATAAAGTATTTCAAGAGTAAATCCTCTTTTTGGGTATCTAGGCGAGCACGCAGTTCACGGATTTCAGTTTGCGAAGCAATCAGTTGCTGACTGATATCGCTATAACTTTGCTCTAGATCGGCGATTTGTTTGTTACGGATTTCTAATGAATCGACCAGTCCGGCTTTTTCACTATCGGCATTTTGGCGAGCATTAGCCAGTTGGTTTTTTACTTCTTTAAGTTCTTTTTCAAGTTGTGGCAGACGAACCGCCATACTGACTTCACGAGTTACAAAGCGGCTTTCTATCCAACCATTGCGTCCTCGTTCATCCACAATTTGACTATAACCTGTCTCTTTATTGGTGTTGAGCAGTTTGACTTTCTCTCCCGCATCAATTGATCCAATAATACGAAACTGATTACTTGGGCCAGAATGCATATAAGTAAACAGTTTATCTGCGACATAACGGTCTTGAGCGAGCGCTGGTGCTGCTAATAAAGAAAATAGCACCATGCAGATGAGTTTTTTCACGGTAGATCCCTTAATTATGGTCAATATTGCGCGTGAGAGCTTTGAATCATCTCATTCTGTTGATGGGCGCGCAATAGGGTTATGTACGACTTTATTATCAGTCTTAAGGTTTGTTTTACAAATAGTAAAAACTTTCTGCGCGCGGCGCAACAAAGAAGGGAGGCTGAGCCTCCCTTTCTGTGCGTTTGAGTCAATAATGACAATCCGTTTACATTGGATTGACGAATCGATTAAGTAAACGCCGCTTGAATCGCATAGAAGAAGATCACGGCCAGTAAAGCACCGGCGGGTAAAGTCACAATCCATGACGCGACAATATTACGCACCACACCTAAATTGAGCGCCGCGATGCCACGAGCAAAGCCTACCCCTAACACCGCACCCACTAAGGTCTGAGTGGTTGAAATCGGTAAGCCAGTACCTGAAGCGAGTACCACCGTCGAAGCGGTAGCTAACTGAGCGGCAAAACCACGACTTGGTGTTAACTCAGTGATCCCTGTTCCGACGGTAGCCATCACTTTATGACCCAGTGTCGCAAGGCCGATCACAATCCCGATACCACCGAGTGGTAATATCCACCAGGCAATCGCACTTTTAGACGCGACATTACCTAGGCTTTCAACCGTAGAAACCACCGCGGCTAGGGGACCAATCGCATTCGCGACATCGTTTGAACCATGGGCAAACGCCATCGCACAGGCGGTAATGACCATTAAAACAGAGAAAATACGCTCAACATTAGAAAAACCATGGTTTTCTTCGGTATCGGCAAATTTCTTATAAATGTACAGATAGCCAATAACCATGACAATGCCTGAAACCAGAATCGAACAGATCCAAGCTTCACTACTGGTTAAGTGCAGCCCAACATGTTTTAAGCCTTTTTTAATGGTCACTAAGGCGATCACCATGGTGGTAATAAACATGTAAACGGGGACGAAACGCTTGGCATTAATCAGCGGCGTTTCTGTATCAAAGATCAGTTTTTGTGCACTGACAAAAATAGCGTAAGCCAATAAGCCGGAAATAAATGGCGTGATAACCCAACTGCCAACGATCCCTTGTACTGAGCTCCAATCAACAGCTTCTGTACCGACAGAAATTGTTGCGAAACCAATAATCGCACCAATAATCGAATGGGTAGTTGAGACTGGCCAGCCCATATAAGAGGCAACAAGCAGCCAAGTACCTGCGGCGAGCAGGGATGACATCATGCCATAGACCAGCAGGTCTGGTTGATCGGCAAACAGGGTGGTGTCAATAACGCCTTGGCGAATCGTATCGGTGACCTCGCCTCCGGCTAAATAAGCGCCAGCAAATTCAAAGATCATCGCAATGATGATCGCTTGCTTGACGGTGAGCGCTTTTGAGCCAACAGATGTGCCCATCGCATTGGCGACGTCATTTGCACCAATACCAATGGCCATTAATAAACCGAAGATCGCTGCAACAATAATCAGGACAATGCCGTAGTTCGCAAGGATATCCATCGTAATACCTAGTTGTTGATAACAAGCGGAGACTCATCGTGGTGCTTTTTAGGCACGAAAAAAACCATTAGCGCAAGAATATAGTCAGCGCTTGAATGGTGGGAAACACGATTATGACTCTTAGTTATTTGGTTAACTTAAATGATTTAAGAACGGGAAAGCATCAGTTCAAGTCGAGCACCGACTCGCTGAGCTTGATCAGCGATACCGCCGACCCATTCAAAGATTTTGTACAAGAATATGACGTCAATCGGATTCATGGTTGACTCGATAGCCATTAACTGTTGGCGTAAGCGAATCTGCATGTTGTCCGTATCATCTTCTATGACATCCAGTTGATTAATCATTTCCGCCACGAGCGTGACTTCACGACCTTTAAATCCGGTTTCCAATAACTCGTCAAGTTCATTGATCACCTTCTGTGCTTGTGTCGCCGCGTCAAGACAGCGTTGAACATAAGCGAGGAAATTATCTTGGAGAGGTTTAGGGATAATAAGCTGACGACCGTAAACACGGCCAGAAATGTCTTTAGCAAGATTTGCCAGCTTATCTTGTTGAGTGAGAAGCTCAAGCATGTCAGTACGATCAACCGGCAGAAACAGACCGCGAGGGAGTTTCAGACGAATTTCGCGTTTTAACACGTCGGCTTCTTTCTCTAAATGAGAAATTTGTGCACGTATTTCTGCCGCTTTTTCCCAATCACCTTGAGCACAAACTTCAAAGAAGTTGATCAGGTGCGAGCAGCATTCATTGACACACACAACGTGTCGTTGCAAAGGCTTAATGGGGGACTTTGCAAATAACCCCATAATGGTATTTACTGGCATGGTCATTCAACCTAATTACTATAACCGAGAAAGAACAGACACCACGATAGCCTGGTGAAATGTTGAGCGTTGGCTATAAAGGCGCGCATGGTAACCTAATAATAGAATCATTAAAACTGTTTTAGATCATCAATAGGACGATATTTCTCACTTGCCCCGCTGTCTATTAGGCAATATCCTGTCGCTATCTGCTGTGAAAGGTATAACTATGGAAACCGAGATAGAACTGAAGTTTTTTGTTTCTCCTGATTTTTCAGACGTTTTGCGTAATAAAATTTCCGAAACCAAAGTGCTTCAGCACCATTGTCGGCAACTGGGTAACACCTATTTTGATTCTGCTGACCATTGGTTACGTCAACACGATATTGGGCTACGTATTCGTCGTTTTGATGAGGTGTACGTGCAAACCGTCAAAACTGCAGGACGAGTCGTTGCAGGCCTGCATCAAAGGCCGGAATACAATGCAGAGCACACGGGCAATCATCCCGATTTAACCCTACATCCTGAAGATATTTGGCCTCAAGGGCGCGATGCTGAAACCCTGCAATCGCAATTGGTCGCTTTATTTTCGACCAATTTTACCCGTGAACAGTGGCTAGTCGCCATGAATGATGGTAGTCAAATTGAAGTGGCGTTTGATCAAGGCGTTGTCGAGGCTGGGGATAAACAAGCGCCGATTTGTGAGGTTGAGTTAGAGCTTAAATCGGGGCAGATAGATGCTCTGTTTTTGCTTGCTCGTCACCTCTCTGAACAAGGTGGTATGCGGTTGGGGAACCAAAGTAAAGCGGCAAAAGGTTATCGTTTAGCGATGGGGTACGAAGGTGATGAGGTGCAAGGGCTCACGCTGGTGAATACCCAGAGCAATGATAACGTTGAGTCTTGCTTTATTCGCTCACTCGAGCACGCTCTTGCTCATTGGCATCGCCATGAACAAATTTACACCGAACAAGACTCGATAGCCGCTTTGCATGAGATTCGTCATGCAATCAGTTTTATTCGCCAATTACTCAGCGTATACGGTGGTATTGTTCCACGCCGAGCCAGTGCGATTTTACGTCAAGAACTTAAATGGTTAGATGGTGAATTGGCGTGGTTAAAACAGTATGACTATCTAGAAGACTTACTCAAAGATAAGGGCTATGCGTTACGTAAGCTGGATGCCCGTAAGTTTTTAGTCAACGAGCTTAAGCAGCGCCAAGAAGCCTTACCTCAACGTGAAGCGTCATTAAAATTATTACACAGTGCCCGTTATACTGCATTATTGCTGGATCTCAGCCGTTGGATTTTAACCCGCGGATGGCAGCCGTTTTTGGATGATAAAGCTCGTGAGCGAATGGCTCGACTGGTGGGGCCTTTTTCTGTCAAACAGCTTGACCGAGCATGGGCGGAGTTGGTTGAGGTTTTTCCGCCAGAAGAGGCACTCTCAGCTGATGATTATATTGAACAGCAATATCGTTTGATACGTGCGCTTTATACTGGGGTCAGTTTCGCGCGTTTATATGATGCCGAGCAGCGTTTAGCGTTTCGGATGCCATGGATTGATTTATTACATGGTATCGATGACTTATTAACCTTAAAAACGTTAGAGCAACTGCTGGATATGTTACAAGATGAACAAGATCAAGAGCAGTTAACCCGTTGGCTTAATCGTCAAGAAAACTCGATTTTGCACGCCATGGAGCAAACGCGTCGCATTGGCATAGAAGCGACGCCTTATTGGCGTGAATAGTGCCTATCCCCTTCGTACTTGCAGCTGCAGCGGTGTTGGCTACGTTCGTTCACCCCAATCACATCGTTTGCCTATGCTCATGGGGATTCACTCGCTTGCCGCCTACCTGCAACTTCAAGTCGTTTGGGTATACGCTCATCAAGCACATTTCTGAACTTTCGCTTCGGGAATGTGCCACTTTGAGCCTACCTTTCCATTACTCCCTTCTTTATTGAAAAACTAGAGTTAACTCACAAATAGCGCAACCGCTGGTGTATTCCATTGTAGCCATTTGATGTGTCGCCGATAAAAACGGTGATGGTTGGAGATATACTGCATTAGAGAGGGTGTAATGCATAATCCATCGGCTTAGACAAATCACACCATCAATCTGCAAATTCGCGAGGTAATACACATCGAGAGCCGCTGGTTTTTGATAGTATTAATTTCATACGAAGCTCGAAATAATTCATACGTGGTAGGTGGGTATCACAACCATGATGGGCGAGCATTAAAAACGGAGTGGAGAATCAGTCATGGCGAGGATGGCATTTAAACCGTGGGAACGGGTGATCACAGACATACGTTTGATCCCTAAAATGGTCATGCTAATGTTTTTTAGTACGATTTTAGTGATCGGCAAGCAACTGTGGGATGCGAGCTTGTTCTATGACTCTTTACTTGCTGCGACTCAAAGTACGGAAATAGCCAAACTGCATTATGATACCTACATCGTCCAAGTCATTTGGCAAACCGGGTTTATGATTGTCACTTTTGTTTCATTACTGATGTTTGCCGCGCGAGTGATGTTACGGCAAACCCAATTTCTTAGTCAGTCAATCAAGCAGATGGCTGAACGCGATTTATCCGAACCTATTTTTATGGACTGTAAAGATGAGTATGGTGATGTTGCTCGTGAGCTAGAGAAAACTCGCCGCCAACTGCAAGATTTAATCAAAGTGCAGATCACCACATCACAAGAATTAACCACCTTGACGGAAGTCATGACAATCAGTATGTCAGAGACGAAAGACTCCGCGCAGGAAGAGTTCCATGAGATTGATCAAATAGCCACCGCAATGAATCAAATGTCGTCAACGGTACAAACGGTCGCCGATCATGCACAAAGTGCGTCTTCATTGACCGAGACCGCTTCTCATAGTGCGGCTACGGGGCAGCAGTTTGTTCAAAAAACCATTCGTAAAATTGATCAGTTATCAAAAGATATTGCCGCTTCAGCTTCAGCCGTAAACCAAGTTGAAGAGCGAGTCGTTGCGATTGGCAGTGTGGTCGGTACCATTCAAAGTATTTCTGAACAAACCAATTTATTGGCGTTAAATGCCGCGATTGAAGCCGCTCGTGCTGGCGAGGCGGGGCGCGGTTTTGCTGTGGTTGCCGATGAAGTTCGTAACTTAGCTCAGCGTACTCAGACGGCAACGGTTGAAATTCAAGATATGATTAGCCATCTACAAAGCAGTGCTAACTCGGCAGTGGATTTAATGGAAAAAAGTGTCGTTGAAGCGGCTGATGGCGTTGAATTAATCACCAATGCCGGCACAGAGTTGGACGGTATTGTCCAACAAGTCAAACTCATCAATGATATGAACTTACAGATTGCGACAGCAGCGGGCCAACAAAGCAGTGTCGCGGTGGAGATCAATCAAAATATCACCAATGTGAGAGAGTTAGTCGAAGCATCGGTTACGGTAGTCAGTGAGTTGCTGGAAACTTCTGAGCTGATGCAAAATAATGCTGAAGAGCTGGATCGAAAAATCACCGTCTTCAAGGTGTGATCGGTTCAGATTAATTGATATCAACGACGCTCACTGTTTAGTGGGCGTTTTTATTTATCTCAGACTGCGATAGAGTGAGTCGATGATGAGAGACAAGGATGATTTATGCAGCTCCCCGAACACTTAATGACTCATGCCGATAACGCCTACCAACAGTTGCTTGCTGAGCAGCCGAAGCTGAGTCAGTGGCCGTCTGAATTACAGCAATCACTTCGTTATGTGACTACGTTGAGCCGTTTTGTCACCCAGACCTTCTCTCGTGATGAGTGGCTGGTCGATGAATTTCCTAATTGGTTACAAAGTGAATCGAGAGCAGAGACTTATCGCGAGCGATTACAGGCTTTATTAACGTCGTGCCCTGATGAACAAACCGGACAACGGATTTTACGTCAGTTTCGTTATCGAGAGATGGTCTATATTGCTTGGCGTGATTTTTTAGCCACTTGGCCTGTCGAGCAGAGCCTTGAACATCTTTCTGAACTGGCGGAAGCGCTGATCGTCGAGACGTATCAATGGCAATATTCACTGTGCTGTCAAGAGTGGGGAACGCCATGCAATGCGCAAGGTGAGGCTCAACCGATGCTGATTATCGGCATGGGTAAATTAGGTGGTGGGGAGCTCAATTTCTCTTCGGATATCGATCTGATTTTTACTTATCCTGAAAACGGTCAAACTCAAGGCGTCAGGCGCAGTATTGATAACGGACAGTTCTTTACCCGTTTAGGCCAGCGGATCATAAAAATGCTTGATCAACCGACACTCGATGGTTTTTGTTATCGGGTTGATATGCGTTTGCGTCCGTTTGGCGAAAGTGGTCCTTTAGTGATGAGCTACGCCGCATTAGAGGATTACTACCAAGAACAAGGACGTGATTGGGAACGCTATGCGATGGTCAAAGCGCGGGTGATGGGCCGTGAAATGCATCATCAGTATCAAGAACTACGGCAAATGCTGCGGCCTTTTGTATTTCGTCGTTATATCGATTTTAGTGCTATTCAATCGTTGCGGCGAATGAAATCGATGATCCGTAGTGAGGTACGTCGTCGTGGATTGAGTAATAACATTAAACTGGGTGCTGGTGGTATTCGGGAGATTGAATTTATTGCCCAAGTTTTCCAGCTCATTCGTGGCGGACGAGAGCCCAGTTTGCGCCAGCGAGGATTGTTAGAAACACTACAGGCGATTGCCGAACTTGAACTATTAACCACCGAACAAGTCGCGCAATTGGTCGCCGCTTATCGTTTTTTGCGCCGATTAGAAAACCTAATGCAGGCCATGGAAGATAAACAGACGCAAACGCTGCCAGAAAAAGAAGACGATCAATGGCGTCTGGCCATTGCGATGGTCTATGAATGTTGGGATGCGTTACTTAGCCAGTTACAACATCATATGACGCAGGTTCATCAAGTGTTCATCACTTTGATTGGTGAGGATGATGATGAAGAAAGCACCACGGCTGATCATTTTCATGAACTGTGGGACATGGCAGATAAGCTGGATGTGATTGTACCTATTTTTAGGCAGGAGTTGGCGATTGAAGAACCTTCGAATTTGGCGCATTGCTGCTTAACGTTTAAGCAGGATTTAGCTAAAAAAACCATTGGTCCACGTGGCCGAGAGGTATTAAATCGCTTAATGCCTAAGGTTTATCAGGCTATATTCTCTCATCCTGATGCGCAATTTGGTTTAGCGCGAGTGCTGCATTTACTGAATAGTATTGCCACGCGCACCACCTATTTAGAGCTGTTGGATGAATATCCAGCAGCACTGCATCAACTGGTTCGTTTGTGCACAGCCAGCCCGATGATTTCTGAGCAACTGGCTCGTTACCCGATTTTATTGGATGAGTTGATTGATCCGCAGCATCTTTATCATCCGATCGATCTTGGTAGTTATAAAACCGAGCTGCGTGATTTTCTTGCTCGTATTCCAGAAGAGGACATGGAGCAGCAAATGGAAGCGCTGCGTCAATTTAAGCAGATCGGGATATTGAAAATCGCTGCTGCTGATATCGCGGGTGTGTTGCCAGTGATGAAAGTCAGTGATCATTTAACGTATTTAGCTGAAGCCATTGTCGATGCCGTCGTTAATCAAGCTTGGTTGCAAGTCAGTGCCAAACATGGTGTGCCGGATCATTTAACCCAACAAGCTGGTAAAGGCTTTGCTGTGGCAGGGTATGGCAAAGTGGGGGGATGGGAGCTGGGTTATAACTCCGATTTAGATATTGTCTTTATTCATGATTGTCCGGCTTCTTCCATGACTCAAGGGATCAAACCGATTGATGGGCGACAATTTTATCTGCGTCTTGCTCAGCGGATCATTCACCTTTTTTCGACCCGTACCGCTTCCGGTATTTTGTACGAAGTCGATACCCGTCTACGTCCTTCCGGCGCTTCGGGGTTATTGGTCAGCTCGATAGACGCTTTTGCCGATTATCAGCATCAAGAGGCTTGGACGTGGGAGCATCAAGCCTTGGTCCGAGCAAGAATGATTTACGGTGAAGCGGATTTACAAGCCAAATTTAATCATGTCAGACATTCTGTACTCTGTTTGCCGCGAGATCCAAACACTTTGCAACAACAAGTGGTCGAGATGCGTGACAAAATGCGTCAACACTTGGCCAGCAAAAAAGCCGGACGTTTCATGTTAAAGCACGATCAAGGTGGGATCACCGATATTGAGTTTCTCGCGCAATATTTTGTCTTACGTTATAGTCATCAGCATCCAAAGTTGACGCGTTGGTCGGATAATGTGCGTATTTTTGAATCGTTGATGAACGAAGCGGTACTGGATCCCGCATCAGCTGAGGCATTAACTCGCGCGTATACCGAGATGCGAGATCAAATCCATCATCGTAACTTATTGAATCTTGATGCGGATGTGGATGAAGCACAATGGGTAGCTCAGCGAGAATGGGTGATTGAAACTTGGCATCACTGGTTAGGCTGAACACTGTCAGCGAGGAAACGCTGCCTACTGAACCCGATAAAGATTGGTCGTACTGACACCGCTTAGCGGTAACTCAAAGTGGTTTGCCGATAGAGGGCTATGTTACACTGCGCCATAGATTAATAGTGGAGAAGATCGATAATGAAACCAATCCTACCTGACTACAGCAAAGCGGGTGTGCTTATCATTGGTGACGTCATGCTTGATCGTTATTGGTATGGTCCAACGGGACGTATTTCCCCTGAAGCGCCAGTGCCAGTGGTAAAAGTTGAGCATAACGAAGAGCGTCCAGGAGGCGCTGCTAACGTGGCGATGAACATTGCCTCTTTAGGTGGTTTGGCGCATATCATAGGTTTAACTGGCATTGACGAGCCAGCACAAGTGCTGCAAGAAAAATTAACCTCGCTGAATGTGCAGTGTGACTTCGTTGGTTTAGCTGATTACCCCACCATCACCAAATTACGAGTGTTAAGTCGTGGACAGCAATTGATCCGTCTCGATTTTGAAGACAAATTTGAGAATATTGATGCTCAGCTGATCCTGTCGCGCATGGAACGTTCTCTGGCGAGCGTGAACGCGGTGATTTTATCTGACTATGCGAAAGGCGCTTTGGAGCACGTTCAGCAGTTGATTCAAAAAGCCCGCATGGCCAATGTCCCAGTGTTTATTGATCCTAAAGGAGCTGATTTTGAACGCTATCGTGGTGCAACCTTATTGACACCGAATATGGGTGAGTTTGAGCAGGTAGTAGGAAAAGTTAAGTCGGATCAAGAGTTGGTTGAAAAAGGCTTGGGGCTCATTGAACAGTTTGATCTACAAGCTTTGTTGGTGACCCGCAGTGAGCATGGTATGACCTTGTTGCGTCGTGGTATGGAGCCTTTCCATTTGCCAACGCAAGCCAAAGAAGTCTTTGATGTAACCGGTGCTGGTGATACGGTGATTTCGGTGCTTGCTGCGTCGGTGGCTGCAGGTAAATCTTTGGATGAAGCGTGTGTTTTAGCCAATGCTGCCGCTGGCGTTGTGGTTGGAAAACTGGGAACTTCGACGGTATCGACGATTGAATTGGCTGAAGCCATTCATGGCAGCAAAGAGGCGGATTTTGGCATTATTGGTGAAAGTGCGCTGATTGAAGCGGTCAAAAAAGCCAAAGCCCGCGGTGAAAAAGTTGTCATGACTAACGGCTGTTTTGATATTTTACACGCTGGACATGTGTCTTATTTGAATCATGCAGCAGAGCTTGGCGATCGCTTAATTGTAGCGGTTAATACCGATGAGTCGGTGAAACGTTTGAAAGGCCCAGGGCGTCCGGTCAATCCAACCGATCGTCGCATGGCGGTACTAGCCGGGCTAGGTGCCGTAGATTGGGTGGTTCCATTTAGCGAAGATACTCCGCAGCGCTTAATTGCAGAAGTGTTACCAAGCATTTTAGTTAAAGGTGGCGACTATAAACCTGAAGATATCGCTGGTGGTGAAGAAGTGATTGCTGCGGGTGGTGAAGTGAAAGTACTGAATTTCGAAGAAGGCTGTTCGACCACAGACATTATCAAGGCGATTAAAGGCGGTAAAGGTTAACGACGGTGATCTCGATGGAGATAGCCAATCGCTGTGTTTTCAGTGCGTAAGCGCATAAAAATAAGGGGCTTCAATTGAAGCCCCTTATTTCATTTTGGGATTGCTTTATCGACTCACGCGTTGTAGTCCAGCATTGATATCGAGAATATCTTGTTCGCTGAGAGAGCCAATTGCTTGACTAAGTTGTAGACGATTCAAAATATAATCGTAGCGCGCTGAAGAGAGATTACGGTTGGCGTCATACAGACGTCGCGTTGCATCTAATACATCAACAATCGTCCGAGTACCAACTTCAAAACCGGCTTCGGTTGCTTCTAGGGCAGAACGAGCGGAAATCACCGATTGTTCATAAGCACGTAATGCGCCAATTGAAGCGTTGATATTGTTGTTATAGGCGCGCACATCTTTGACCACGCTGCGGAAGGTCGCTTCTAAGTCTTGGCTTGCGGCGACAAACGCATGTTCGGCTTGTTTGGTTAATGACGTTACGTTACCACCCGTATACAGCGGAACATTGAGATTTAGCCCAATGGTAAAATCGTTAAAATCGGTATTATTCGCGGAATTATTGCTATTCGACTCACGCGCATAATTATAACCACCGTTTAACTTCAACGACGGCAAATGACCGGAACTGGCGAGAGCGATATTATCTTTTGCCACATCTTGAGCAATACGCGAAGAAAGCAAGGCTAAGTTTTGTTGCTGAGCTCGCTCGATCAATGCCTGCATTGATTCCGTATTGCGGCTGGCTGAGAAACGTTGAGTATCAAGAATGCTTAATTGTGAATAGCCTTGACCAGTAATTTCTCTTAATGATTCATAGCTATTGATTAAGGTGTTATCCGCTAAAACTTCTTGCGCTAAAACACTATCGTATTGCGCTTGTGCATCATGGACATCCGTAATGGCTGAGAGCCCAACGTCAAAACGCTGCTTAGTTTGTTCTAACTGACGTGCCACCGCGGCTTTTTCGGCACGGACAAATTCTAAGTTATCTTGTGCACTCAACACTTCGAAGTAGGCTTGAGCGACGCGCAACATCAATCCTTGTTGTACGGCGGCGTATTGTGCATCGGCTTGGCGAGCTTGTTTCTCAGCAGTATCTAATGATACCCAACTTGAGCGGTTATACAGTTCTTGAGCAAAACTGATGCCTGCTGATAGTCGATCGCTATCGCGCGCATCAACATCGCTACGAGTGAGGTTATACCCAGCCGTTAAATTAATCTGTGGTAACAACGAACTACGGCTCGAATTGATTGCTTCAAAAGCGGCTTCACGACGAGCAGCAGCACTGAGCAATTGCGGATCATTTTGTTTTGCTTGATCATAAATTTGTGCAAGATCATCGGCCCATGCGTTAATACTAAAGCTACCAAGGGTTGCACTCACTAAAAAAGGAAGCAGTTTTTTCATCGGTCCTATTCCTGCCTAGATATGAAAGGAGTTACGTTGACAGAGTGTAACTCAAATTGTTGGTATTTCATGCGAAAGTTTGCACTTTTTTACACTTAATTATCCACTTGTGCAATATAAATTAATGTATTAACCAATCAGTGACAGAGCTTGCGAATGGTTCATTACATAAAAAGGTTTATTTAATCAGCTATCTATCATGATAAAAGAGCAATCACTTAAAAAAAAACATAACTTTTATACAAAAAGTTGAGCAATGTCGTTGGCAGTCGTAAACCTTCATGAGTAAACTAATAGATTCACCGAGAAGGAATGGCTATGCAACCCACAGACCAAGAAAAAGACCAGTTTAGCGTTAATGATCTGCAGATTGTCTCAAAAAAGACACTGTTCCAAGGTTTTTTTCGCATGGTTAAATACCAATTTAAGCATCGATTATTCCAAGGTGGGTGGAGTGAGACGATCGAGCGAGAAATGTTCGAGCGTGGTCACGCCGCGGCGCTGTTAGCTTATGATCCTCAACGTGATGAAGTAGTGATCATTGAGCAGATCCGGGTCGGAGCACTAGAACATGATCAGCCATGGCAGAAAGAAATTATCGCAGGCATGATTGAACCGGGTGAGGATGCGCAGGACGTTGTACGTCGTGAAGCATTCGAAGAGGCTGGGATCTCGGTGGCAAGATTAGAAAAAATCACCAGTTATTACCCTTCTTCAGGGGGATGTTCTGAGAAACTCGATGTCTACATTGGTGAAGTAGATACTACACTGGCGGGAGGTGTGCATGGTTTGGACACTGAAGGTGAAGATATTAAAGTGCATGTGCTCAGTCGTCAGCAAGCTTATCAATGGATCAAAGATGGCCAAATTGAGAATGGTGCCTCAATAATCGCACTACAATGGTTAGAGTTGCATCATCAGCAATTACAATCTCAATGGCGGAGTTGATAACCTCATGCGCAGAGCGATAGCCACTAAGTCGTATCATGTGGATCTTGCGGATCTGATGCGAACTTATGAAACCAATTACGCAAAACTCAATGCTCTGCTGCCAAAACCAGCGAGTGTAGGTGAAGTCCGTTGTTATCAAGCGGCTGATCTGATTTATCAGTTACAAGTGCTCGAGGTCACAAAGTACACAACTTTGGTGGAAATTTGTCAAAGTGATGATATTTCAACGTTTTCATTACCTGTGATGTCTGTCAGGCTGTATCACGATGCACGAGTTGCTGAAGTGTGTGCTAGCGATCAATTAACGCGTATTGCGGCTCGTTATGAGTATCCTAACCATAAGATGGTGCAAAAAGATGAGAAAGCACAAATCAACCGTTTTTTAGGTGATTGGCTCACCTTCTGTTTGAAACAAGGCATTAGCCGAGCGCCGATTAATATTAACTATTCATAGCATTAGGTTTATCAATTTGAACGTGTCGCCCAGTTTAGACCCATCAGACAATATTAAGCTTGTTCAGATCACGGACACGCACCTGTTTGCGGCTGATGACGGTTGTTTACTTAGTGTGAATACAGCAGACAGTTTTCATGCCATTGTGCAAGCGATTATTGAGCAAAAGGTTGCTTTTGATGCTCTGCTTGCTACTGGCGATATTTCACAAGATCATAGCGCGGAGTCTTATCAGCGTTTTGCTTCTGAGATCAGCGCCTTGCAAAAAGCGTGCTTTTGGTTACCGGGTAATCATGATTATAAACCCAACATGGGTAGTGTTATGCCGTCTTCACAACTGCATGCCCCCGAGCATGTCTTGCTTGGGAAGCACTGGCAAATGATTTTACTCGACTCTCAAGTCGTTGGCGTGCCGCATGGCCGTCTCAGTGATTACCAACTGAATCTATTAGATGAAAAACTCGCTCAACGTCCAGATCGCTATGCGTTGATTTTATTGCATCATCATCCTCTGTTAGTGGGCAGTGCTTGGCTTGATCAACATACCTTAAAAGACAGTGATGCATTTTGGAGCGTCATTCAGCGACATCAAAACGCACGAGCCGTTTTGTGTGGTCACGTTCATCAAGATATGGACCGCACTTTCGCCGGGGTAAAAGTAATGGCAAGTCCGTCAACGTGTGTACAGTTTAAACCGAATTCCGATGATTTCGCGTTAGATCAATGCTCTCCTGGTTGGCGTGAGCTTGAATTACACGCTGATGGTCAAGTGACAACGCAGGTCAAACGATTAGCACGCGGAGCCTTTGTGCCGGACTTTACTTCAAATGGGTATTAATATGGGTGTGCGCTCTTCGCTACTGCTGTATATACATGGTTTTAACAGCTCACCGCTTTCACACAAAGCTCAGGTGATCCAGCAGTATTGTGCTCAGCAACGGCCGGATATCAAGGTCGTTATCCCTAAATTAGCGCCTTTTCCACAGCAAGCCGCTGAACAGTTACGTAATTTAATGGAGTCTTATCAAGCCGATTATCAGATTGGTCTGGTGGGAAGTTCATTAGGTGGCTATTTAGCCACTTGGCTTAATGCGCACTATACGGTTCCTGCGGTGTTGGTGAATCCAGCGGTGAAACCGTATGAATTACTGCGTAATTTTCTTGGTGAGCAGCAGAATCCGTATACTCAACAACGTTACCTGCTGACGGTTGAGCATATTGATGAATTAAAAGCGCTAGAGATTGACTCGATTGATCATCCTGAGCATTTTTGGCTATTACAGCAAACGGGTGATGAAGTGCTCGATTATCGACAAGCGGTAGAGAAATATCGTCATGCTCGCCAGACGGTTGAAGACGGTGGTGATCATAGTTTTGTTGGTTTTGAGCGCTATCCGTCGGCAATCATCGATTTTCTGCACTTATAAATTCGCTGTCATCATGCGCGAAAAGTCATAATTTTACCTTAGGCTTACGGATGTCACTTGACATCGAAGGGGCTCTTCCAGACTATGTCTGTCTTGTTCTTGCTCCATTGAGCTGCTGTGTTTTATCACCAAATCTGCTTTTTGGTGGATAATTCAAGCGTAAATCCTTAATGGGTAGTAAAGTTACCAATCATTTATCGATAAAAGCATTCCGTATTATGACTGAACAATATAATGCTGGAGCCATCGAAGTTCTCAATGGCTTAGAACCAGTACGTCGCCGTCCCGGGATGTATACGGATACCACGCGTCCCAATCATCTTGGGCAAGAAGTCATCGACAATAGTGTCGATGAAGCGTTGGCCGGATACGCCACCAAGGTTCAGGTGATACTTCACGCTGATCAATCACTAGAGGTGATTGATGATGGGCGTGGTATGCCCGTAGACATTCATCCAGAAGAGAACGTTTCTGGGGTTGAACTTATTTTATGTAAGCTTCACGCTGGCGGTAAATTCTCCAATAAAAGCTACCAATTTTCTGGTGGTTTACACGGGGTGGGGATTTCGGTGGTTAACGCCCTTTCTAAACGGGTTGAAGTGACGGTTCGCCGTGACGGTCAGGTGTATGACATTGCCTTTGAACATGGTGAAAAAGTCTCTGATTTAACGGTCACTGGGACTTGTGGACGTCGTAATCGTGGTACTTCGGTGCATTTTTGGCCAGAAGCGCGTTATTTTGATTCTGCCAATTTTTCCGTCTCGCGTTTGGTCAATAATTTACGCGCCAAAGCCGTACTTTGCCCCGGTCTAGAAATTACTTTCACCGATAAAGTGAACAATAACGAGTATCGTTGGCTGTATGAAGACGGTTTGAAAGACTATCTTGCCGAAGGGGTAAAAGGTTATACCTTACTGCCTGAAGAGCCGTTTACGGGCGAGTTTAAAACCGAGACAGAAGCCGCAAACTGGGCAGTCATTTGGTTACCGGAAGGTGGCGATTTAATTACCGAAAGCTACGTGAACTTAATTCCTACTCCACAAGGTGGTACGCACGTTAATGGTTTACGCCAAGGGCTACTTGATGCGATGCGTGAATTTTGTGAATTTCGTAATTTGTTGCCGCGTGGAGTCAAACTTACCGGTGAGGACGTATTCGATCGCTGCGCCTATGTCTTATCGATAAAAATGCAGGATCCACAATTCGCAGGACAAACCAAAGAGCGACTCTCTTCTCGCCAAACCGCCTCGTTTGTTGCCAGTGTTGTTAAAGATTCGTTTAGCTTATGGTTGAATGAAAAGCCACAATTGGCTGAGCTATTGGCAGAAGTGTGTATCAGCAATGCTCATCGCCGGATGCGCGCGAGTAAAAAAGTGGTGCGTAAGAAAATCGCTTCTGGTCCTGCGCTGCCTGGTAAGTTAACCGATTGTTCTCAGCAAGATCTCAGCCGCACAGAACTGTTTCTGGTCGAAGGGGATTCGGCGGGTGGCAGTGCCAAACAGGCGCGAAACCGTGAGTTTCAAGCCATCATGCCACTGCGCGGTAAAATCCTTAATACTTGGGAAGTCTCAGCTGATCAAGTGCTGGCTTCACAAGAGGTACATGATATTTCTGTTGCCTTGGGGATTGACCCTGATAATGATGATTTAGAGGCACTGCGTTACGGTAAAGTCTGTATTTTAGCCGATGCGGACTCCGATGGGTTACACATTGCGACATTGCTGTGCGCCTTATTCACTCGTCATTTTCGTGCCTTGGTTCGTGCCGGTCACGTCTATGTGGCGATGCCGCCACTGTATCGGATTGATTGCGGTAAAGAAGTGCACTATGCACTTGATGACAATGAAAAAAAGGCAATCATCGAACGTCTCAGTAGTAAAAAAGCTAAAATCAACGTCCAACGTTTTAAAGGCTTGGGGGAGATGAATCCTCTGCAATTACGTGAGACCACCATGGATCCGAACACCCGTCGTTTAGTGCAGTTAACCATTGATGACGATAAAGAGACCGATGAAATGATGGATATGTTGCTGGGTAAAAAACGCGCGGACGATCGACGCAGTTGGTTACAACGCAATGGTGATATGGCCGAGGTACAATAGAATGTCGAGTGAAATCAGTTTTGAGGGCGTAGAACAGTTACCGCTGCGCAAGTTTACCGAGGACGCCTATCTCAATTACTCTATGTATGTGATTATGGACCGCGCCTTACCTTATATCGGCGATGGTTTAAAGCCGGTTCAGCGGCGGATCATTTACGCCATGTCTGAGCTGGGGTTGTCGGCATCAGCGAAATACAAAAAATCGGCACGAACCGTCGGTGATGTACTGGGTAAGTATCATCCTCATGGCGATTCGGCCTGTTATGAAGCCATGGTATTGATGGCACAGCCGTTTTCTTATCGTTACCCACTGGTTGATGGTCAAGGCAACTGGGGGGCTCCGGATGATCCTAAATCGTTCGCCGCGATGCGTTATACCGAAGCTAAGTTGTCTAAATTTGCCGAAGTGCTATTGGGTGAATTAGGCCAAGGTACGGTGGAATGGCAGCCTAACTTTGATGGCACCATGCAAGAGCCGAAAATGTTACCGGCTCGCTTACCACATATTTTGCTTAATGGGGTTACCGGCATTGCTGTTGGTATGGCAACCGATATTCCGCCCCATAATGTCCGTGAAGTCGTTGAGGCGACGATTCACCTCATCGAGCATCCTTCTGCCAGTCTTATTGACTTGATGCAGTATGTCAAAGGTCCTGATTTTCCAACCGAAGCGGAAATAATTTCACCACCGTCTGATTTAGAAAAAATCTATCAAACCGGGCGTGGTAGCATCAAAATGCGTGCGGTATGGCATAAAGAAGGCTCGGATATCGTTATTTCAGCGCTGCCGCACCAAGTCTCTGGTGCGAAACTGTTGGAGCAAATTGCTGGGCAAATGCGCGCTAAAAAGCTGCCGATGGTGGAAGATTTACGCGATGAATCGGATCACGAAAACCCAACACGGATAGTGATTGTACCGCGCTCAAGTCGAGTTGATTGCGATACTTTGATGAATCATTTATTCGCTTCAACTGATTTAGAAAAGAGTTTTCGGGTTAACCTCAATATGATTGGCCTGAACAATCGCCCTGAAGTTAAAGGCTTAACGCAGATTCTGAGTGAATGGATTGAATTTCGCCGTGAAACGGTGCGCGCTCGTTTGCAATATCGTCTTGATAAGGTTTTGGCTCGCTTACATATCCTACAGGGTTTGTTGATTGCTTATCTCAATATTGACGAAGTGATAGAGATCATTCGTCAAGAAGATGAACCCAAAGGCATCTTGATGGAGCGCTTCGGGATTAGCGACATTCAAGCCGATGCGATTTTAGACACCAAACTGCGCCATTTAGCAAAACTTGAAGAAGTCAAAATTCGTGGCGAACAAGATGCTTTGGATAAAGAGCGCGCTAAATTAGAAGAGTTACTTGGTTCTGAGCGACGCTTGAACACGCTACTCAAGAAAGAATTAAAAGCGGATGCGGAAAAATACGGTGACGATCGCCGCTCACCGATTGTTGAGCGTGCGGAGGCCAAAGCCTTAACCGAACGTGACCTGATGCCTAATGAAATGATCACTGTGGTGATCTCAGAGAAAGGTTGGGTACGTCATGCTAAAGGGCATGAGGTTGATTGCCATAGCTTGAACTATAAATCCGGTGATAACTACCTCGCGCATGCTTGCGGGAAGAGTAATCAACAGGTGGCTTTTTTAGGCAGTGATGGGCGTAGTTATTCATTAGAAGCACATACTCTGCCTTCTGCTCGTGGTCAGGGAGAGCCGATTACCGGACGGTTGAACATTACTGAAGGCAGTTCGATTCGCCAAGTAATTATGGGTGAAGACGATCAGCTATGGTTGGTCGGTTCTGATGCCGGTTATGGTTTTGTGTGTAAAGGTTCGGATCTGTTATCGAAAAATCGCAGTGGTAAAGCTTTAGTGAATTTGCCGAATAACTCTGAGTTACTGGCACCACAAGCCGTCAATGATCTGCAACATGATGAGATTTTAGCGGTGACCAATCAGGGACGAATGCTGCTATTTCCAATCAAAGATCTGCCGCAATTAAGCAAAGGTAAAGGCAATAAGATCATTAATATTCCTAGTGCGAAAGCGAAAGCGCGAGAAGAAGTGGTTTCTCATTTGCTGGCTATTCCGTCTGGATCATCGATTACGCTTTACGCTGGAAAGCGAAAGTTAGGCTTAAAGCCTACGGATTTAGATAATTTCCGAGGTGAGCGAGGCCGCCGAGGGGCACTGCTACCGAGAGGATTACAGCGGGTGACGCAAATAGAGATTGATGCAGAACCTACCGATCCTTTGGTTGTAGAATAAGAGCATAAAAAATCCCCAGCCAATCTGCTGGGGATTTTTTTATGCTCAGATTTACTTCAGGGTGGTGGGTATTTTAAACCTCTATCCCTGAGGGACTTATAGCGGCTCTTCAGACCAACCGTCACTATCTGACATATCGGGTGCACCAGGAATGGTATTTTCTTCATCAGCCCAAGTACCAAAATCAATCATCTGACACTGTTTACTACAAAAGGGCCGGAAAGGACTTTGCGCGCTCCACGGCACATCATCGCCACATTGGGGGCATTTTACCACGGTGATTTTTTTTGACATGACACTATCCTGTAGGTAAACCAAATCAGAAGGATACGGATTTAGCTGCACACCGCAAGATCAAAAGGAATATTTTGGCTGCTGGCTTTACCAGAAGAAAAATCAATGAACTTAATGGCAAAGCGATTTTTATGACCAGAAATCATCGGATAGACGCCGTACTCTAAAGGAATCGATAAACGCAGGATATTCGCGTCTTCCGCGTCGCTTTGGTAGAAACCATCTTGTGCCATTCGTGCTCGGAAATGTCCGGTTTCTCGGGTGAGTTTTAGCCATAATGCAAGCGCATCAGATAGGGGTTGCAAGGTTGCAACCCATTGTTTTATGTCGAGTTGCTTCTGTTCTGATGATAAGTGTAACCAGTAATGCAGAGCGGGAAGATCAAAGCAACAAGAGCCACCAGGGAGGTTAAATCGTTGACGAATGGTACTTAAGAATCGATCATCTTTTAGCGATTGGCCGAAGCGTTCGCCGGCTAATAGGCAGCGATGAACACTGTCAATCTCTTGTAACAGGCTAGTCAGCATCTGTTGGTCGACACCGTCAATATCAATCCATTGTCGGTAGGTTTGACGCTGTTTTTCAATATCTTTTGCTAATTCACTTTTCAGTTGCATCTGCTCAAAAATATCTAGTAGGTCAAAGAGAGAACGAAACAGCAACTGATGCTGAATACCGTCAGCCGTTTGACAGGCTCGATCCATTTGATTGAGCAGCGCTTCGACGCGTAAATAAATGCGCGTTTTTTCATTTAGCGGATGTTCAAACTTATGTGTGCTCATGAAACTGGCCTTGATTGATTTACCTGTATTCTCACCGATTTGTACCGCTCATTACCAGATACTTTTGATGTAATTCTGTGATTTGCGGCAAAAGTTGTCGGTTTTTTGCTCCATTTTTAATCACATCATCGGCCATCGCTAAACGCTCAGCTCGGGTTGCTTGAGCGGCTAAGATCGCTCGAGCTTGTTGTTCATCCACCTTATCTCGTGCCATGGTGCGCGAAATTTGAGTCTGTTCATCTACATCAATCACTAACACGCGATCAACCATCGATTGTAATTGATTTTCAATTAATAACGGTACAACGAGTAAACCATAAGGCGATGTAACGAGCTTTAATTGCTCGGCCATTTGTTGGTTGATCAGTGGGTGTAACGTTGCGTTAAGCCATTGTTTTTCTTTAGGGTCGGCAAAAATTCGTTCACGTAAGGCGCTGCGGTTTAAGTGGCCATCGTCTTGTAAAATATCCTCACCAAAGTGCTCGATGATGGCGCTCAGGCCCGGAGTGCCGACTTCAACCACTTGCCGAGCAATGATATCGGCATCAACGATATCAATCGAGAAATGTTCTTGAAACAGATTGGCGACAGTGGTTTTGCCACTCGCGATGCCTCCAGTTAGACCAATAATCAGCGTCATGAGCGTTATCCTACCAATGAATGTAGATACCAAGCGATCAGTTTATCGCCCCACAACATCGCCAGCCAACCAGCAATCGCCAAGTAAGGACCAAACGGGAAAGCTTTATTAATGCCTTGTTTTTGCAAACGCAATTGAATCAATCCAAACACCAAACCGACCAGTGAAGAGAGTAATACGATTAACGGTAATAATTGCCAACCTAACCAAGCTCCGAGCGCGGCAAGCAACTTAAAGTCACCATAGCCCATACCTTCTTTACCGGTCAGTAGCTTAAATAGCCAATAAATCGACCATAAGCAAAGATAGCCTGCTATCGCTCCAATCACGGCGTCATTGAGTGAGAGTGGGCTAATATTCAACAGTGCTAGGCTGATCCCTGCCCACAGTAAAGGCAGAGTCAATTGGTCTGGCAGCAACATGCTATCCAAATCAATGAAGGTGGCGGCAATTAACACATAAGTAAACAGCAGCAGTGCCACACTATAAGGGCTAAAGCCAAAGTGCAGAGCAATGATCAAACTGCTCACGGCAGTTAATAGCTCAATCGCCGGATAGCGAGCGCTGATCGGTGCTGAACAGTGCGCGCATTTGCCTTGCAAGCAGAGCCAACTGATAAGTGGAATATTATCTCTTATGCGCAAAGGCGTATGACATTTAGGGCAAGTTGAACGAGGTGTACTGAGCGTGAGCTTGCCATCAGGGGGTGTGATGCCATAGTCAGGAAAAGCGTCGGCACATTCTTGACGCCATTCTCGTTGCATCATCGTTGGTAAGCGGTAAATCACCACATTCAAAAAACTACCAATGATTAACCCTAATAGCGTTGCTAAGGCGGGAAATAGCCAAGGTATATAGTAAAAAATGTCCATTTAGGGTGCTCTTGTTGGCAGCAGGAGTGTTATTCCCTTTCAACTTAGAGTGGGCGTGAGGTGGGCTAAGCCTATTGATATTTAATGAGCGCTTAGCAAGGCGATGAGCTTATCACTCATCATGACCAATCTGCTTCTTCAGTGATTTGGGGATAAAACATCGAAAGTGAGTATACTACCCCAATACACTCATTAAGTTAAAGATAGGTAAATACATTGCCACGACCAGTCCACCAACCACTGTACCAAGAAAGACAATAATTAGGGGCTCGAGGATTTTACCTAAATTATCTACGGTGTTATCAACGTCGAATTCATAAATCGTTGCTACTTTATTCAGCATGTCATCGAGCTTACCAGACTCCTCGCCAATCATAACCATTTGTAGAACCAATTCTGGGAAAGCGCCGGTATTGCGCATTGCGATATACATTGGCATGCCTGCCGCAGTATCTCGGTAGACTTGTTGAATAGCCGTTTCAAAATGAAGATTACCTGCGGTTTTCGCGGTCGTTTTTAGGCTATCAAGAATCGGGATCCCAGCCGCAAAGCTGGTGGCGAGGGTTCGGCTAAATTTGGCGATCGACGCTTTGCAGAGTATGCCACCAACAATGGGTATAGTGAGTGCTAAGCGGCTGGTTTTTAAACGGAATTGGAACGATTTTTTACGGATAAGTTTAAAACCGAATACGATGGAAATGCAGAGCAGTACAAAGACTAAGCTGTAGGCTTGAACCAGATGCGACAGTTTAAGTACTTGTTGAGTAAACCAAGGTAACTCGGCACCAAAACCTTGAAACATAAGCTCAAATTCAGGAATAATCATGGTGAGCATTAAGTAAGAGACGCCAAGCGCAACCGACATCACCATCGCTGGATAGATTAACGCTTTGATCACTTTGGCGCGCAGTTGTTCGGTTTTCTCTCGATAGGTGGCAAGGCGCTCAAAAACTTCCGCCAAGTTACCCGATTGTTCACCCGTTTGTACCAAATCAACGTAAAGAGGGTCAAACAGGCTACTGGCGGTACGCATTGCTTTTGAGATCGGCGTCCCTGCTGCTACGCCTTTACTTATTTGAGTGATGATCGATTTCATTTCTGCTTTTTGATGACTATCAGCGACTAACTTTAAGGCTTGAACAATGGGGACCCCCGTCGCGAGCATGGTCGAGAGTTGGCGAGTCAGCAGGGTAATCTCTTTGTTTGTGGCGCGATGAGTGAGACGAGTGATCAAAGAGAGGCTGCTTTTTTTGATCTTTTGAATTTGCACATGTTGATCTTTGAGTTTATCGCGCACTTCCAATTCGCTGATCGCTAAAAATTGCCCTGACACTTTTTTGCCAGAGCTATTGATGCCTTTCCAGCGATAATTTTTCAGTTCTTGTGCTTTAGATAGCGTCATAGCGAGAAATCCAATCGATTAGAAGTAAAGAACACGCTGCAGCTCGTCAATGCTGGTGATCCCCTGTTGGAGTTTTTCTATTCCAGATTCTTGTAAAGTTTGCATACCATTAGCTTTAGCAATGGCTTCGATATGAGTAATCGAAGCGCGCTGCATGATCGCTTCAGCTAATTGGCTATTAAAAGCCATCACTTCATAAATGCCGACTCGGCCACTGTAGCCTTTGGTGCATTCACTGCAACCGTTCGGATCCGCCGCGTAGAGAATGTCATCGGCTGATAAGTCAAACTGCTGTTGTTCCGTTACGTTTGGTTGTTTGGCGACTTTACAGTTCGGACATAAACGGCGTGCTAAGCGCTGAGCGATGATTAAGCTTAATGAAGAAGCGAGATTAAAAGGTTCAATGCCCATATTAGTCAGGCGAATCACGGTCTCTGCTGCTGAGTTAGTGTGTAACGTAGAGAGCACTAAATGCCCGGTTTGAGCAGCTTTAATGGCAATTTCAGCGGTTTCGACATCACGGATTTCACCGACCATGACAATGTCCGGATCTTGGCGTAAAAAAGAACGCAGCGCTTTAGCAAAGCCAAAACCGATTTTCGGTTGCACTTGTACCTGATTGATGCCGGGGAGATTGATTTCGACGGGATCTTCGGCGGTAGAAATATTCACCTGCTCACGATTTAATAAACTCAGCCCAGTATAAAGGGAAACGGTTTTGCCGCTGCCGGTTGGGCCAGTCATCAAAATCATCCCTTGTGGCTGTTTGAGAGCATTGAGATAGAGCTGTTTTTGCATCTCGTTGTAGCCTAATTTGTCAATATCTAAACTGGCGGCGCTGCTATCGAGTAAACGGAGGACAATTTTTTCTCCCCATAAGGTGGGTAAGGTGGAAACGCGCATATCAATCGCGGTGGTGGCATTGAGGCGCAGTTTAATTCGCCCGTCTTGTGGCAAGCGCCGCTCGGCGATATCCAGTTTCGCTAAAATTTTAATTCGCGCCGCTAGCCGGCGGCCTAAATGGCTGGCGGGTTGTTGGGTTTGCACCAAAATACCATCACAGCGTAAGCGAACTCGATAAAGGGACTCGTAAGGTTCAAAGTGAATATCGGACGCACCTTTACGCACCGCATCAAGCAAAATTTGGTTAATAAATCGGCTAACTGGAGAGTCATCTTGGCTAAGATCCTCGACTTGTTGCTGCTCATCATCAGAAATATCGACTAAGCTGGCTAGCTCGTCTTGGCTGATCTCTTTGCCTTGCGCAGAATGTCCAGCTAATGAGCGTCCGTATAAGCGGCGAATAGCCCCTTGTAGTACTTTATAGTCTGCCAACACCACTTCAATCGCGAGTCCGGTGGCAAAGCGAAATTCTTCTTCTGCTTGCAGATGAGTCGGGTCGGCCATGGCTAAGGTGAGTACCAAGCCATTATTCTCAATCGGTAGCGCTTGGTAGCGCATGATTAACTCACGTAATCCGAGCTGTTGGCACAGCTCTGGGTAGGCATAATCGCTGAGGTTTTGGATCGGCAGTGCGAACAGCTGACTGATGTGTTCGCTCAGCTCTTGGCTATCGAAGATCGCCAAATCCAACAAAGCTTCCGGCGCGCTAGCGCCAGAAGCTTGGATATGTTCGACCAGCGCTTTTTCTTGGGTCAGGCTAAGTAGTTGCGCCTGACGCAAAATCGCGATGAGATTGGTGAGCATAAGTTATTGATAAATTATGATTTTGTTGTGTTACAAGATTTTATGTCGAAATCTGTTATCTCTTTATCAGCCTTACATGTCCAGCCAGTGTCCTTATCTCTTTCTAAAGTAATTTTCTTGGTATCCAATACACCCTTATCGAAGGTAAAGACGATGCTTTCTTTATCTTCTCCAATTGATAATGTGCCTAATCCATTCGCTTTTTCCGAAGTGCCTAAATCACCGAGAGCAGTTAATGAGCCATACTCTTGAATATGCAGTTCAGCCGGGGTTTGTAGTGCTTTCAATGTGGCAATAGCAGAGGATGCTTGAGATTTGGTGACATAATCTTTATAAGCAGGTACAGCGACTGCCGCTAGCACGCCAATGATCGCCACGACGATCATCAGTTCAATGAGAGTAAAGCCTTGTTGTTTAGTATAGTGAGTATTCATAACAGAGTTATCCTTGGGTATGGTCAGTCGTTGAGACCGAATTAGGATAGGTGTCTGGTTATATTAATAAAACCGTCACACAAATGTGCTTCGAGTCAGGTGACAATTTTTACATCCGCGTTGAAATGTCGTTGCTGAAATTCTGCGAGTCAGTTAAAGATATCCCGATAAACAGTGTGGCAATTGGTGTTTATCGGGAGTGATAAAGAGGCAATGGTGGTTTGATATCAATTCGATGATAGGCTGAGGCGATGCTTCAGGGGGATAAAACCCGATGAACCTTTAGCCTTTTAGGCGCATGGAGAGATCCAACGCTTGAATATGCTTGGTTAATGCCCCTACCGAAATATAATCTACCCCCGTTTGCGCGTATTCGCGAATGGTCGCTAAGGTGACATTGCCTGAGTTTTCCAGAGCAGCCCGTCCTGCGTTGATACGCACGGCTTCACGCATCATCTCTAAGCTAAAATTATCGAGCATAACAATATCAGCCCCGGCGTGAATCGCTTCTTCGAGCTCGGCTAAGTTTTCGGTTTCCACTTCAACCGGTTTGCCCGGATTAAGCGCTTTTGCAGTCGTGATCGCGGGGGTGATCCCACCGCAAGCAATAATATGATTCTCTTTGATCAGGTAAGCATCAAATACACCGATACGATGGTTAAAGCCACCGCCACAAGTGACGGCGTATTTTAAGGCATTACGTAGTCCCGGTAGCGTTTTGCGGGTATCCAATAGACGACACGAGGTGCCTTCCAGTTGCTTGACGTATTGGGCGGTAACGGTAGCGCAGCCAGATAAGGTTTGGATAAAATTCATCGCGTTACGTTCACCGGTCAAGAGTGCACGCGCAGGGCCGCTTAGCGTGCACAATACTTGATTGGGTTCGAGCGAGTCACCATCTTGCACATGCCAATCTATCGCTACTTCACCCCCAAGTTGTCGAAAAACCTCATCAGCCCAAGCTTGGCCACAAAATACGCCCGATTCGCGAGTAATGATCGTCGCCACATTATGGGCATCGGCAGGGATCAGGCTGGCGGTAATATCTGCCGTTGGATCGACACTACCACCAAGATCTTCTTCTAGTGCATCACGTACCGCACGCGTAATATCCAAGGGAAGCTGTTGTTTAAGGTAGGCAAGGCGTTGTTGGCTGTTATGGGTATTTTTCATCGCGAATCTAATCTAGTATGCTATCGAATGGAGTCAGAATCATACGCTGACTCGCTGTGAAATTCAGCCATTAATCGCGGTTTTTGTGTAACGGATAAGGTGAAAATGATGATTGACCAACAGGGCTGGTATCAAGTCGCTCGATATGTTCCGTCGCCTTTTTTTGATCAGCGCACTCAGCAACAACCCATTTCTCTATTGGTCGTGCATAACATCAGTTTACCGCCGGGGCAGTTCGGAGGGCCTTATATTGAACAGTTTTTTACCGGTCAATTGGATCCGAGCGCACACCCATTTTTTGCCACCATTGCGACGATGCAGGTCTCAGCGCACTGTTTAATTCGCCGTGATGGCGAGGTCGTGCAGTTTGTACCTTTTTCTGGGCGAGCTTGGCATGCTGGACAATCATCCTTTGCGGGTCAAGCGCGGTGTAATGATTATTCAATAGGTATAGAGTTAGAGGGCAGTGATTATGTGCCCTATACTTCGGCGCAATACCAATCATTGGTACGCTTAACAAAGGCTTTGCAACAGCGTTATCCGGCAATCACTCAGCAGCGGATCACCGGTCATCAATATATCGCTCCGCAACGCAAAACCGATCCAGGATTGGTATTTGATTGGCGCTATTTTTTTCAGCAGCTATCGCTTTAATTGAGCTGTTGATATTCAGTGAGGATCTGTTCTACCCAGTTGGCAATACGCTCATCACTGAGTTCATATTGTGAATCTTCATCGAGTGCTAAACCGACAAAATATTCACCATCGGCAGTCAGTGCTTTCGAGGCATCAAAATGGTAACCATGATTGGGCCAGTAGCCAATAAGCTTAGCGCCGCTCTTCTGGATCTCGTCGTGCAGCATCCCCATCGCATCCAGATACCACTCGCCATAGCCTTCTTGATCGCCTAAGCCGAACAATGCGACGCACTTGTCGTTTAGCGGTACGCCATCGATGTGATCCCATATTGCACTCCAATCTTCTTGGATTTCACCAAAATCCCAAGTTGAGATGCCTAAAATCAGCAGGTCGTAATCACGCATTTTGCTTAGTGGCGTCTCCTTGACATTATGGAGGGTCAATAATTCTTCGCCAATAATGGCGCGCATTTTTTCCGCTGCCATTTCGGTATAACAGGTGGTAGAACCGTAAAATAGGCCAATTTTCATAGAATCTTATTCATGGTTTAGAACGATGGACGAATTCTATACCCAATTCGACCAGAGATGCCACCTAGGAGTGGCGACTATTTTGTGGTATTAAGTTGAGGTCTAAATCTAATAAATAATGAGAAGAAGCGGTGTCAAAGCAATTGTCGGCCGACCATGGACTGGTTGAGCAGTTTTTAGATGCGATGTGGATGGAGCGAGGATTAGCGGAAAATACCCTGATGTCTTATCGCAATGATCTCACAAAATTATTGCTCTGGATGGAGCAACACGATTACCGATTAGATTTCATCAGCTTGGCTGGGTTGTTGGAGTATCAGAGCTGGCTAACCGATCAAGATTATAAACAAACCTCACGAGCAAGAATGCTCTCGGCGTTACGTCGTTTATTTCAGTATTTGCATCGTGAAAAAGTGCGTAGTGACGATCCGAGTGCCTTATTGGTGAGCCCTAAATTGCCACAGCGTTTACCGAAAGATCTCAGTGAAGAGCAAGTCGAAGCGCTGTTGAATGCGCCAGATCCTAATGATCCATTGGAGTTGCGTGATAAAGCCATGCTAGAGTTATTGTATGCGACCGGACTGCGTGTTACTGAACTGATTTCGTTAACCATGGAAAACATCAGCTTACGTCAAGGTGTGGTGCGGGTAGTTGGTAAGGGCGGTAAAGAGCGTTTAGTGCCGATGGGTGAAAATGCCATTGAATGGATTGAAACGTTTATCGCTCAAGGGCGCTTACATTTACTGGGCGAGAATACGTCTGATGTGGTCTTCCCAAGTAAACGTGCGCAACAAATGACGCGGCAGACCTTTTGGCATCGGATTAAATATTATGCCGTGATTGCTGGGATTGATGTCGAAAAGCTGTCTCCCCATGTTTTACGTCATGCCTTTGCAACTCATTTACTCAACTATGGTGCCGATTTACGCGTGGTACAGATGCTGCTTGGTCATAGTGACTTATCGACCACGCAAATTTATACTCATGTTGCGACTGAGCGACTCAAACAAATACACAGCGAGCACCATCCAAGGGCTTAAAAGAAAGGATTATTTATGAAGGTTTTACACCGTCTGACGCTTTTTGCTTTACCATTTTTCACCATGGCATGCCATGCACAGGAATCAAAAGAGCAAACGCCAAGTTTGGATAAAGCAGGGTTTGAGCAACGTTTTGCCCCATTAGGTATTGATGTCACGGCTATCGTCCCTTCTGAGATCAGCGGGTTGGTCGAAGTGCAAACGCCCGGTGGCGTGTTATATGCCTCACCAGACGGTAAACATTTTATTGCCGGAACGTTATACGCATTGAAGGATGACGGCAGTTATGTCGATGTATTAGCCAAGCGCCAAGCGCCGATTAATGCACAAAAACTACAAAAAATTGCATCGAGCACAATTGAATTTAAAGCGCCTCAAGAGCGTTATATCGTTAGTGTGTTTACCGATACGACCTGCGGTTATTGTGTTCGTTTGCATAGCCAAATTAAAGATTACAATGATTTGGGGATCACCATCCGTTATTTAGCGTTTCCTCGTCAAGGCGTTGCCGGCCCTGTTGCCGAGCAAATGGCGGCGATGTGGTGTGCTAGCGATCCGAAGCAAGCGATGCACGAGGTGAAAATTGAGCGCAAAACGTTAACCCCGCAAGGGAATATCGCTCAGTGTAAACAGACCATTGCTGAACATTATCAATTAGGTCAAGAGCTGGGTATTTCAGGTACGCCAGCAATGTTCTTACCAAACGGTGAGATGATCGGTGGCTACTTACCCGCAGCTCAATTACTGCAACGCCTTCAACAAGGCTAATCTCACGACGTTGTTTATTACGAGGAAACAGGCTTGGCATGTCCAAGCCTGATTATTTTTATGATCGAGATCCACAGAAGACCAGAAGTCGATTTAAGCCTATTGCCTGACAGTATCCCCGATTTATTGAAACGTATTTATCTTAATCGAGGCATTACCCGTGTTGAGCAATTAGAGAAAAGCGCTAAATCTTTGCATTCGTATCAAAGTCTGCATGGGATTGAACTAGCCGTGTCACTCCTATTGAATGCCATTGAGCAGCAAAAGCGGATCATTATTGTCGGCGATTTTGATGCCGATGGGGCCACGAGTTGCGCGTTGTCGGTATTAGCGCTGAGAATGCTGGGTAGCCGTAATGTTGATTATTTAGTCCCTAATCGTTTTGAAGATGGCTATGGACTCAGTCCTGAAGTGGTTGATCAAGCCTTACATATGGGCGCAGAGATGATCATGACGGTGGATAATGGCGTCTCTTCCATCGAAGGGGTACGTTATGCCAAGCAACATGGTTTGCAAGTCTTAGTCACCGATCACCATTTACCCGGACAAGTCTTGCCTGAGGTCGATGCCATGGTGAATCCTAATCTACAGCAATGTGCGTTTCCGTCAAAAGCGCTTGCTGGAGTAGGGGTGGCGTTTTACTTAATGATGGCACTGTGCGTGCATATGCGTCAGTCAGGATGGTTTATTAAACACGGCATCCCTGAACCTAAACTCATGGAATTGATCGATTTAGTGGCATTAGGTACCGTAGCTGATGTGGTTCCGCTGGATGACAATAATCGGATTTTAGTCCATCAAGGTTTACAGCGTATTCGCGCAGGTAAGGCTCGTCCGGGGATCCAAGCCTTAATTGAAATTGCCAAACGCGATGCGCGAAAACTAGTGGCTGCCGATTTCGGTTTTGCGCTCGGGCCAAGGATTAACGCGGCAGGGCGGTTGGATGATATGTCGTTTGGGGTTGAACTGTTGTTGACCGACAATATCCATGCCGCGCGGCGTATGGCCAGCGAATTGGATGCCCTGAATCAAACTCGTAAAGAAATCGAAGAAGGGATGAAGCAAGAAGCGTTGGCGTTTTGTGAGCGTCTTCAGTTTGCCGATAATAGCGCGTTGCCACAGGGGTTAGTGTTATTTCAACGAGATTGGCATCAAGGGGTGATCGGTATTTTAGCTTCCCGGGTCAAAGACAAATACCACCGTCCCGTGATTGCCTTTGCCGATGGTGGCGACGGATTAATTAAAGGTTCTTGTCGCTCGATCCCTAGCTTACACATGCGAGATACCTTAGATAAAATTGATACCCAGAATCCGGGGATCATTATCAAATTCGGTGGTCATGCGATGGCGGCAGGGTTAACCATTGCTGAAGCTAACTTGCCGCGTTTTCGTCAGCTGTTTGAGCATGAAGTGGCTTTACAGTTAGATGAAGCCAGCTTAAAAGGGATCGTACTCAGTGATGGTGAGTTAACTCCAGAAGAGTTCTCGATGCATACCGCCGAGTTATTAAGATCCGCAGGGCCTTGGGGACAAGCCTTCCCTGATCCACTGTTTGACGGTGAGTTTAAAGTTCTCCACCAAAAATTAGTCGGTGAAAAACACTTAAAATTAATGCTTGAACCGTTATTTAAAGGTCATCCAACCAATATCATGATCGATGGTATTGCTTTTAATGTTGATCTCCGTCGTTGGCCCGATGCTTCGGTGAAAACGGTACGCTTAGCTTATAAGCTCGACATTAACGAATTTCGTGGCAACCAGTCTTTACAGTTACTGATTGATTGCTTAGAAGCCAAATAATCCTCGCCAACTTCTCATTCCGGACTGAGTTCACCTACACTCAGTCCGGTCACTCTATTGCTATTATTTTTCGCTACGACCTTATTAGGTTATTGACTTAGGCTTAATTTGTAATTGGTCTGACCTATACTATTGCTGTTTTAATGCGCGGTTGTTATCAAAGTGTTTTAACTTGGCTGGTTCTATGATTTGGGTCAACTTTTGACTGGACACTCGCGTTTTAATTATGTTAATTTCTACCCCAACTTGAAATTGGTATTACCAATTGCCTGCAAAAAATGACCAGTAGAAGAACAATAAATTATGGCTTATCAAAGGATTCGTCAGCCGAAACTTTCTGATGTGATAGAGCAAGAGTTAGAACGGTTGATTGTGGAAGGAACATTAGCCCCAGGGCAGCAACTCCCTCCGGAGCGAGAGCTGGCAAAACAGTTCGAGGTTTCTCGTCCTTCGATACGTGAAGCGATACAGCGTTTAGAAGCAAAACGTTTATTGACGCGTCGCCAAGGTGGCGGAACCTTTGTCAGTGAACATATCTGGCAAAGTTTCTCTGATCCTCTGCTAAATTTATTGTCTAGTCATTCGGAAACACAGTTAGATTTACTGGAAGCACGCCATGCGTTGGAAGGTATTTCAGCTTATTTTGCCGCTTTGCGTGGTACCGATGAAGATTTTGCTCGTATTCAAACCAGTTTGGCGCGAATTAGCGAAGTTCAAGACTTGAAAGATACCGAAGCAGAAGCCAGCACGGTCATGGCCTTTTTGATAGCGATTACCGAAGCCACTCATAATGTGGTGCTGCTGCATATCGTTCGTAGCCTTGCGCCTTTGCTTGAGCAAAATATTTTGCAAAATTTTAAATTATTACGCCGCCGCCCCGAAGCGGAGGAGAAAGTAACTAAGCACCGAGCTAATATCGTGGATGCGATCGTTTCTGGTCAGCCAGAAAAAGCACGAGAAATGTCACACTCACATTTAGCTTATATCGAAGAAACATTGTTGGATTTGACCCGAGAAGAGTCTCGACGTGAACGTTCTCTCCGTCGCATCCAACAGGGTAATGAGCCGCAATAGCGGTCCATTGCGGTTCTAAATAAATCCAACCAACAGAAGGATAGATCGCCATGTCTGACATGAAGCATGACGTAGATGCACTGGAAACTCAGGAGTGGCTAGCTGCCCTGGAATCCGTTGTACGTGAAGAAGGCGTAGAGCGTGCGCAATTTTTACTAGAAGAAGTTCTAGAAAAAGCTCGTCTTGGTGGTGTTGATATGCCAACCGGTATCAACACTAATTACATCAATACGATCCCTGCAGCCCAAGAGCCCGCTTACCCTGGCGACACCACGATTGAAAAACGTATTCGTTCAATCATTCGTTGGAACGCGATCATGATTGTTCTTCGTGCTTCGAAGAAAGATCTTGATTTGGGTGGCCATATGGCTTCTTTCCAGTCTTCTGCCGCGTTTTATGAAACGTGCTTCAACCATTTCTTCCGTGCTCCTAACGAAAAAGATGGTGGTGACCTCGTTTATTATCAAGGTCATATTTCTCCAGGAATCTACGCGCGTGCCTTCGTTGAAGGTCGCCTGACTGCTGAACAATTGGACAACTTCCGTCAGGAAGTCGATGGCAAAGGTCTGCCTTCTTACCCACACCCGAAATTGATGCCTGAATTCTGGCAATTCCCGACCGTATCTATGGGTCTGGGTCCAATCGCCTCTATTTATCAAGCTCGTTTCCTTAAGTACCTAGATGGTCGTGGTCTTAAAGATACTTCTGAGCAACGCGTTTACGCTTTCCTTGGCGATGGTGAAATGGATGAGCCAGAATCACGCGGCGCAATCTCTTTTGCTGCTCGTGAAAAACTGGATAACCTATGTTTCCTTATCAACTGTAACTTGCAGCGTCTTGATGGCCCAGTGATGGGTAACGGCAAGATCATTCAAGAGCTAGAAGGCCTATTTAAAGGCGCTGGCTGGAATGTGGTTAAAGTGATTTGGGGTAACAACTGGGATGCACTATTAGCGAAAGACACCTCTGGTAAGTTACTGCAATTGATGAATGAAACCATCGATGGCGATTACCAAACGTTCAAAGCGAAAGACGGTGCTTACGTTCGTGAACACTTCTTTGGTAAATACCCAGAAACAGCGGCACTGGTTGCCGATATGACTGATGATGAGATTTTTGCTCTGAAACGTGGTGGTCATGAGCCATCAAAACTGTTCGCAGCGTTCAAGAATGCGCAAGAAACTAAAGGTCGTCCAACCGTTATCCTAGCGAAAACCGTTAAAGGTTATGGCATGGGTGAAGCGGCGGAAGGTAAAAACATTGCGCACCAAGTCAAGAAAATGGACATGACTCATGTTCTTGCGATGCGTAATCGTCTTGGTTTACAAGATCTTATCTCAGATGAAGCGATCAACGATTTACCTTACTTAACGCTTGAAGAAGGTTCAAAAGAGTACGAGTACTTGCATGCGCGTCGTAAAGCCTTACATGGTTATACCCCACAGCGTTTGCCTAACTTTACTCAGCCTTTAGTTATTCCTGAGTTAGAAGAATTCAAACCGCTACTTGAAGAGCAAAAGCGTGATATCTCTTCGACCATGGCGTTTGTACGTACGTTGAATATTCTTCTGAAAGACAAGAATATTGCCAAAAACATCGTACCGATCATTGCTGATGAAGCGCGTACCTTTGGTATGGAAGGTCTGTTCCGTCAAATCGGTATTTACAACCCGCATGGTCAGAACTACACCCCACAAGATCGTGATATCGTTTCTTACTACAAAGAAGCGACGTCAGGCCAGGTATTGCAAGAAGGCATCAACGAGCTAGGCGCAATGTCGTCATGGGTATCAGCGGCGACCTCTTACAGCACTAACGATCTACCGATGATCCCGTTCTATATCTACTACTCGATGTTTGGTTTCCAACGCGTTGGTGATATGGCATGGATGGCGGGCGACCAACAAGCTCGTGGCTTCCTATTGGGCGCAACGGCGGGTCGTACTACGCTAAATGGTGAAGGTCTACAGCATGAAGATGGCCACTCACACATCCTAGCGAGCACAGTACCAAACTGTATCTCTTATGACCCAACCTTCGCTTATGAAGTGGCGGTGATCATTCAAGACGGTATTCGTCGTATGTATGGTGACCAAGAGAACGTGTTCTACTACTTGACGCTAATGAACGAAAACTACGCAATGCCAGCAATGCCTGAAGGCGCTGAAGAAGGCATCCGTAAAGGTATCTACAAGCTAGAAACCTACACAGGTTCAAAAGCGAAAGTTCAGTTGATGAGCTCTGGCACGATCATGAATGAAGTGCGCAAAGCCGCGCAAATTCTGAGTGATGATTATGGCGTTGCTTCGGATGTTTACTCGGTGACTTCATTTAACGAATTAGCTCGTGATGGTCAAGCGTGTGAGCGTGATGCAATGCTTCATCCTGAAGCGGAAGCGAAAGTACCTTATATCGCACAAGTGATGGGTACAGAGCCTGCGATTGCTGCGACTGACTACATGAAAAACTATGCGGAGCAAGTACGTGCTTACGTACCAGCAGAGTCTTATAAAGTATTAGGTACAGATGGCTTTGGTCGTTCAGACAGCCGTGAAAACCTTCGCCGTCACTTTGAAGTGAATGCAGGTTATGTTGTGGTTGCAGCACTAAGCGAACTGGCCAAACGTGGTGAAGTTGAGAAATCGGTAGTGGTTGAAGCTATCAAGAAATTTGATATCGACACCGAAAAAACTAACCCGCTATACGCTTAATTGAAGGTAGGAAAGAATAATGGCAATCGAAATTAATGTACCGGATATCGGTGCCGATGAGGTTGAAGTTACTGAGATTCTTGTCAGCGTTGGCGACAAGGTTGAAGAAGATCAATCGCTTCTCACTGTTGAAGGTGATAAAGCCTCAATGGAAGTTCCTGCATCTCAAGCAGGTATTGTTAAAGAGATCAAAGTGACTGTCGGCGACAAAGTAACGACCGGCTCTTTGATCATGGTGTTTGAAGCTGAAGGTGCCGCTGCAGCGGCTCCTGTGGCTGAGGCTCCTGTTGCTGCTGCGGCCGCGGCTCCTGCCGCTACTGAACTGAAAGAAGTTCAAGTGCCAGATATTGGTGGCGATGAAGTTGAGGTGACTGAAATCATGGTTGCCATCGGCGACGTGGTAACAGAAGAGCAATCGTTGATCACCGTTGAAGGCGATAAAGCCTCGATGGAAGTACCCGCGCCTTTCGCTGGTACAGTGAAAGAAATCAAAATTGCCTCTGGTGACAAAGTGACCACGGGTTCTTTGATCATGGTCTTTGAAGTAGCTGGTTCTGGTACTTCGGCTCCAGCGCCTGTTGCTCAAGCTAGCGCTCCAGCAGCTCCGGCTGTAGCAGCAGATAAAGACGTTCAAGTGCCAGATATCGGTGGCGATGAAGTTGAAGTGACCGAAATCATGGTTGCGGTTGGCGACATGGTTGAAGAAGAGCAATCGTTGATCACCGTTGAAGGCGATAAAGCCTCGATGGAAGTTCCTGCACCTTTTGCTGGTAAAGTGAAAGCGATTAAAGTCGCTGCGGGTGACAAAGTTTCTACTGGCTCACTGATCATGGTGTTTGAAGTGGCTGGCGCAGCTCCTGCGCAAGTGGCGGTTGCTGCTCCTGTACAAGCTTCAGCACCAAGCGCTGCCGCTGCTGCACCAGTAGCACAAGCGAGTGCTGCTACGACAGCTGATTTCCAAGAGAATCATGAATACGCTCATGCCTCTCCAGTGGTTCGTCGTCTCGCTCGTGAGTTCGGTGTTAACCTGTCTAAAGTGAAAGGATCTGGTCGTAAGAGCCGCATCTTAAAAGAAGACGTACAAAACTACGTTAAAGAAGCGCTAAAGCGTCTTGAATCTGGATCAGCGGCGGTCGCTTCTGGTAAAGGTGATGGCGCGGCACTTGGTCTGCTTCCTTGGCCAAAAGTGGACTTTAGCAAGTTTGGTGAAACCGAAGTTCAACCACTTTCTCGCATTAAGAAGATCTCTGGTGCTAACTTGCACCGTAACTGGGTAATGATCCCACACGTTACCCAATGGGATAACGCGGACATTACTGAGTTAGAGAATTTCCGTAAAGAGCAAAACGCCATCGAAGCGAAGAAAGACACTGGCATGAAGATCACCCCACTGGTGTTCATCATGAAAGCGGTCGCTAAAGCGCTAGAAGCCTTCCCGGCATTTAACTCTTCATTGTCTGAAGATGGCGAAAGCTTGATTCTCAAGAAGTACGTTAACGTGGGTATTGCGGTAGATACACCGAATGGTCTAGTGGTACCTGTATTTAAAGATGTTAATAAAAAAGGCATCTACGAGCTTTCAGCTGAGCTGGCTGAAGTCTCGAAAAAAGCGCGTGCCGGTAAACTGACCGCTGCTGATATGCAAGGTGGCTGCTTTACTATCTCTAGCCTAGGTGGTATTGGTGGTACGGCATTTACGCCGATCGTCAATGCACCAGAAGTGGGTATTCTTGGTGTATCTAAGTCGGAAATTAAGCCAGTGTGGAACGGTAAAGAATTTGCTCCACGCTTACAGCTTCCATTGTCACTGTCTTACGATCACCGAGTGATCGACGGTGCAGAAGGTGCACGCTTTATTACGTACTTGAATGGCTGCCTAAGCGATATTCGTCGTTTAGTATTATAAGCAGTTAGCGAGTGAAGGCGGCTTTTCAGCCGCCTTGATTCAACTATTATCTTGTAATTGGCTGATATAGTGTTTTTTATTCAGCGAATTGTCGTCTAGCTCACAGGCTAAATGGATTTACTTTTCACACCATTAACATCTCTGTAAACTGTTGCGGTCTGAAAAATAATCGTTTTAAACCATTATGTTTGATTAAATTCTTTATTATCAAGCAAGATAGAACCCTCCACTCAGCCTGTTAGGGATATTGACTATAAGAGGTCGAAATGAGCAAAGAAATTAAAGCCCAAGTTGTTGTACTGGGCGCAGGTCCTGCCGGTTACTCCGCGGCTTTCCGTTGTGCGGATTTAGGTCTTGAAACCGTACTCGTTGAACGTTATAGCACCCTTGGTGGTGTTTGTTTGAATGTCGGCTGTATCCCATCAAAAGCGCTACTCCACGTTGCTAAAGTGATTGAAGAAGCGAAAGCGCTCGCTGATCACGGCATTGTATTCGGTGAACCACAAACTGATATTGATAAAGTTCGTTTATGGAAAGAAAAAGTCATTAACCAGCTAACGGGCGGTCTTGGCGGTATGGCTAAGATGCGTAAAGTAACCGTGGTGAATGGCTTTGGTAAATTTACCGGTCCGAATACGCTTGAAGTCGATGGTGAAGAAGGTAAGACACTGGTTAACTTCGATAATGCGATCGTAGCTGCCGGATCTCGTCCAATTAAATTGCCGTTTATTCCTCATGAAGATCCTCGCATTTGGGATTCAACCGATGCACTAGAGCTAAGAGAAGTTCCAGGGAAACTGCTTATTATGGGCGGTGGTATCATCGGTCTTGAGATGGCAACGGTTTACCACTCTCTCGGTTCTAAGATCGACGTTGTTGAGATGTTCGATCAAGTGATTCCTGCGGCAGATAAAGATGTTGTGAAGGTGTACACCAAACGCATTCAGAACAAATTTAACTTGATGCTCGAAACCAAAGTGACCGCTGTAGAAGCCAAAGAAGATGGTATCTATGTGTCAATGGAAGGTAAGAAAGCACCAGCAGAAGCTGAACGTTATGATGCGGTCTTAGTTGCTATCGGTCGTGTGCCAAATGGTAAACTGATGGACGCTGAAAAAGCGGGCATTGAAGTTGATGAGCGTGGCTTTATCCATGTCGATAAGCAAATGCGTACCAATGTACCGCACATTTTTGCGATTGGTGACATTGTCGGTCAGCCAATGTTGGCACACAAAGGTGTCCATGAAGGTCACGTTGCTGCTGAAGTGATCTCTGGTAAGAAACACTACTTTGATCCAAAAGTGATTCCATCCATCGCGTATACCGAGCCAGAAGTTGCTTGGGTTGGTAAGACTGAGAAAGAAGCGAAAGCGGAAGGTCTTAACTACGAAGTCGCTACTTTCCCATGGGCTGCCTCAGGTCGTGCTATTGCTTCTGATTGTGCAGACGGTATGACTAAGCTTATCTTTGATAAAGAGACTCATCGTGTGATTGGTGGTGCGATTGTCGGTACCAATGGTGGTGAACTGCTTGGTGAAATTGGTTTAGCGATTGAAATGGGTTGTGATGCAGAAGATATCGCGCTCACGATTCACGCTCACCCAACGTTGCATGAGTCAGTTGGTCTTGCTGCAGAAGTGTTTGAAGGGACAATTACTGACCTGCCAAACGCGAAAGCCAAAAAGAAAAAGTAATTGATCGTTTTTGAATAATAAAAGCCGCTGAATGATTCAGCGGCTTTGTAAGCGCTTAGTTCTCGACATTATTCCCATTTAAACCCAAGCCCCGATAATGACAACAGTCATTACCTATGGAGGCTTTTATGTTATTTCTACAGCAAACTTGGCAGCATCATGTTAACGTTTG